>JABDIZ010000277.1 GCA_013003465.1 Rhodothermaceae bacterium | reverse complement strand
GTGGCGGCCCCAAGGCGGGCCACGGGCAGCACGAGTTCCGCCCCGCCCTGCGGGGCCGTCTCGCCGAACGTCGCCTCGAAATCGGCGAACGATTCCTGGTTCACCGACCACGACTGCACCATGCTCGTCGCGTCCTGGAGGTTGACGCCCAGACGCACGCGCCCGACCTGATACTGCGCGCCCACATCCATCGAATAGCCCCATGCACTCGCAAAGTCGCCGATGGAGCGACGGATGATCTTGCCCGTCACCCCGACCGACAGGTTCTCATTCAGGCGCCGCGCGTACGAGAGGAAGAAGGCGTAGTCGGCAGCCGAAAAGAAGGTGACGAAGTTCTCGGGGTTGGGTCGCGGCAGGCCGGTATTCGGGTTGAACGCCGCCAGCGTATTGGCGATGTCATCCACGCCGCTGCGAAAGAACGAGATGCCGACGGTCGAACGGTTGTTGAGCGGGAAGGCGAGGCCTGCGTAGTCGAACGAGACGATGCCGTTGAACCGCTCGGCGTGCATGTAGGCGGCCTCAGGGTACTGCAGCGCATCCAGACCGGCGACGTTCCAGTAGCCTGCCGTCACGTCGTTGGCCTGGGCCACGTACGCGCCGCCCATGCCAAGCGCACGAGCACCGACACCGCCCGCGAGGAAGTCCGCGCCGTACTTGACGACGGTCTGAGCGGAGGCCACGGGCGCTACGAGGAACGCCAGGAGAAAAGCAATGCGGAGCACGAGGCTCCCGGGTGCCGAGCGAGGGGACTGCATGGAAACGGACACGCGGGTCAGAAGACGGTGGGGTAGCCTCGGCCGATATGCAGTGCGGTGCTAGGTGAGGGTGCTCAGGGCTGGCAAACATCGGGAAAAGACGCTCCGAGGGCAAGCCCCTTCCGTGGGATGTGAACGAATACGGACCCGTACGCTCCTAACGCCGTGCTGTTCACGCTTTGGGGAAGCCTGGATGCTCCGTCACCCGCTGTGCTTGCCGGAGGTGCCGTAGCTCATGCCCGGCGAGTGCTTCGAGGAACGCCCCGACCGGCAGCCGCATCGCCTTCAGAAACGGGGAGGCGATGCGAATCTTCGACACATCGAGCCCTTCTGCACGTTCGACCTGCTCCAGCAGCGTCGCGTTGATCGCGTTGAACTCATCCAGCACCGCCGCCTTGTCGTGCTGACTGGCTTTGGGATTCATGGACGGGGCCGTCTTCATCTTCAGCGTTCCCTCCGGTGCGATGCTCTTGACAAACATGCGCGCGAACCAGCCGTAGCGAAACGGCCCCTGGCCCTGCGGTCCGCCCTCAGCGATGCGCTCTCGGATGGCAGCGGCGTAGGGGGCATTCGCCGTGTTGAGGTGGACCAGACACTCGGCTACCGACCATGACGTGGCATCCGGCTTCCAGTTGAATTGCTCCGCCGTGAGGGGCTGCACCAGGGCTTCGGCTTCGTCATTGGCTTGCCGGTAGGAGGCGGCGTAGGAGGCGAGGGTGGAGTTCATCAGCCTAGCGTGTTGAGTGAGACGACGGCTCCTCTACGCCGTCGTCCGGCGCAGGTGGCATGGACGGGCGTGCTTTACTCAGGTTTCACGGCGTAGCCGCGCGGCGAACGCACCATCGGTCCCATGCCGATGCGGAAGCGCTGCGTAGAAGCCCTCGGGCGTACGCATGGCCTCAGGCACTGAGTCCCCCACCGGCTCCAACGCGAAGGCAGTGTTGTGGTCGAGGAAGGCCTGCACGCGTTCGGCGTTTTCCTCGGGCTCGGTCGTGCAGGTCGAGTAGACGAGTAGGCCTCCGGGGCGGACGTGGCGCGCAGCCGCATCAAGCAGGCGGTCTTGCAGGTCGGTCAGTTCAGCGAAATCCTCGGGCGACCGCTGCCAGCGGAGATCGGCGCGTTTGGCGAGGACGCCGAGGCCGGTGCACGGCGCGTCGAGCAGCACGCGGTCGAACAGCGTCTTGGCCTCGTAGTCCCGCAGATCCGCTGTGACGGGTTCAATGATGGACAGGCCTCGGGCGGCGGCGGCCTGTTCCACGAGTGCCGTGCGCGCCTCATGCAGATCCACCGCAACGAGGCGCCCGGTGTTGTGCATCCGCTGTGCCGCGTAGAGCGCCTTTCCGCCGGGGGCCGCTGCGCCGTCGAGGATCGTCTCGCCCGGCTGCGGATCGAGCACGCGGACGACCAGCCCAGCCGCCTCGTCCTGTACGGCGCACCACCCTTCCTCGATCAGGCCTGCGCGCAATACGGGTTGCAGTCGCTCCACTACGAGAAAATCGTCGAGGTACGCGGACGGCTGCCAGCCGACCGCAAGCGCATCGAGCCGCTCACCGAGTCCCTCCGTCGTCGTGCGAAGTGCGTTGACGCGGAGCGCGAACGTGGGGCGCGCGTTGTCGGCCTGGAGCAGCGCCTCGGTTTCGGCCTCGCCGTAGCGCGCGAGCCAGCGCCGCACGAGCCACGTCGGATGCGAGTACCGCACAGCGATGTCGCGTGCGGGCTTGCCGGTATCGGGGACCGGTAGCGTGCCGTCCTCCATCGAGCGAGCCAACGTGCGGAGCACGCCGTTGGCGAGGGCAGCCCCGCCTCGGCTCGACACGATGCGCGCGGTGGCGACGGCTTCGGAAACGGCGGCGTGCGGCGGCGTCTCCCGCTCCAGCAGGTCGTAGGCGCCAATGCGGAGCACCTGCCGCAGCGGTGGATCGAGCGCGAGGTAGTCGCCGCGGACGAGCTGGCTCAGCACGAAATCGAGCCAGCGGCGCATCCGCGTCACCCCCGCGACCAGTTCGGAGGCCAGCCGGGCCTCGCGTGGATCCTCCACGTTATCGCTCAAACGGGCCACGTACGCTGCGCCCTGCTCGACACGGATCAGGTGATGCACGGCGAGGACGCGAG
>JABDIZ010000268.1 GCA_013003465.1 Rhodothermaceae bacterium | reverse complement strand
GCTCTTGCGTGGGTATAGGCGCGCGGTCTAGCGTTCCACCGCTTCGGTGTAGAGCGGCTCCAGTTCATCGGCGGCCGTCACGGTAAGGCCAAGGTCGCGCAGGAGGCCATCGCTCAGTTCATAGATCCAGCCATGGACGGATAGATCGCGCCCGGCCTGCCATGCCTCGCGTACGAACGAGGTCTGGCAGACGTTGACGACCTGCTCGATCACATTCAGCTCGCACAGCCGCCGGAACCGCGCCGTGTCATCAAGCGCGTCGAGCGCCGTGCGGTGTTTCCAGCGGATGTCCTTGACGTGCAGGAGCCAGTTGTCGATCAGGCCGAGGCGTTGTTCGCTGAGGGCCGCCTGCACGCCGCCACACCCGTAATGTCCGCACACCACGACGTGCTCCACCTTCAGCACCTCGACGGCGTACTGGAGCACCGAGAGCGCGTTGAGGTCGGCGTGAGGGACAACATTGGCAACGTTGCGATGGACGAACACCTCGCCGGGGTCGAGGCCAGTGATCTGATTGGCAGGCACGCGGCTGTCGGCACACCCGATCCAGAGGATGCGCGGCGCCTGCTGTTCGGCGAGCGCCGCGAAGAAGCCGGGTCGGTCACGTTCGACGCTCTCTGCCCAGCGGCGGTTGGTTTCGAAGAGATGAGCAAGCGTGCGCATGGGCGGGATCGAGGGCGAAGGTGGGTCGTACCTCAGACCGCACAAGCTAGCGCCGCCATGTTTACCGGTATCATCGAAGCCATCGGTTCTGTCGAGGCCGTCGCGGAATTGGAGGGCGGGCGGCGATTCCACATCGCCGCGCCGTTCGCGGGCGAGCTGCGTGTGGATGAGAGCGTGGCCGTCAACGGGACATGCCTGACCGTGGTGGCGCACGACGCAGCGACGTTCGAGGCCATCGCCATTGAGGAGACGCTCGCCAAAACGAGCCTCGGCGATCTTCAGGCTGGTAGCCTCGTCAACCTGGAGCGGGCGATGCGCGCGGGCGGACGCCTCGACGGCCATATCGTGCAGGGTCATGTGGATGCCACTGGCACGGTCGACTCCATCGAAGCGCTCGACGACTCGTGGCTCGTGCGCGTGCGCTACCCTGAGACGTTCGCGCCGTACCTGATCCCGGTCGGCAGCATCGCCCTCGACGGCATCTCGCTGACGGTCGCGCGGCTGGACGACGACGCGCTGACGGCCGCCATCATCCCGCACACGTGGACCCACACGACGGTCCATACCTGGCAGCCGGGGCGCCGCGTCAACCTGGAGTTCGACCTGATCGGCAAGTACGTCGTCCGCGCGCTGGAGCGGGGCGTCGGCCCCGTCGCCTCATAGGTCGGTGACCGACAGGGTCTCGACGTGGAGGTTGAGCGCGTGGTTGACGCGTAGCCCGACCACGCCGTCCGTCTGCACCGCGTCGGCGGGCATCCGCGCCACCTCGGTGTCGTTGATGAAGAAGACCGCCTCGTCCGTGCCTACTTCGACCGCGAGGGTATTCGTCGCCGTGTCCTCGCTCGTCGCGTCAAAGCGGACGATGGCGTCGCTGGCGGTCCAGTCCTGGAGCGTCTCGGTCTCCGTGCCCGTGCGGCGTTTGATCAGGAACTCGCCACTGTTGCGAATGACGAAATAATCGTAGGTCTGCTCGTCGCCGTCGAGGTCTTGACCGCCGAAGAGTAAGCCAAAGGCCTCGGTGCGCTCGCCCGGATCGAACAGGTGGACCTGCGACTCGGCGCGGTAGGTGCCCTCAGCCATGCTGGCGGGATGATAGAAAATCGCGGCCGGGCCGGTCGTGAGGTGCCAGCCGGGCGTCATGTTGACGAAGAACACGTCGGCCGTGCTGTCCGCGCCGACGGTCGCGCCGCGGCTCGGGTCGTCGAAGCGCACGGTCCAGGTGGGCGGCGTAGCGAGGTCCTCGCCTTGTGGATTGAGCGGGTCGGGGCGCTGCGCAAGCGGGTCGTCTGTGCCCGTTTCGACGGCCGGATCAGGCTCGTCCTCAACCGGCGGGGCGTCCGGGTTGCAGGCGGCGAGAACGACGAGGAACGGGACGAGGAGGAGGACACGCATGACGGACCAGGGTGGATGATGGCTCCAAACTAGCCCATCGGGGTGACAGAGCGTGTCAGCGGCTTTCCACTGAAACTGCGCGGGGGTTAGGCGCGAGGCGGCTGTACCTTTCTCGGCCCGATTCGCTCTGTTTGCCATGCAGCCCATCGCCGACCTCGACGTGCTTCAGCCGGTCTCGTCCGCCCCAGACGTAGCCGCAGACGGCCTCGATGCGCCCCAGACGCTCGCCGCGACCGCCGACGCGCCCAATGGCCGCCGCGTGTTCATCGAGACGTACGGCTGCCAGATGAACGTGGCCGACTCCGAGCTCGTTGCCTCGATCCTCGGTCAAGAGGGCTACGGCCTCGCCGCCTCCGAAGACGACGCCGATGTGGTGCTCATCAACACGTGCGCCATCCGCGAGAAGGCCGAGGACCGCGTGCGCGGACGCCTCGCCAAGTTCCGCGCCAAGAAAGTCAAGGAGCGCCCCGACCTTCAGATCGGTGTGTTGGGGTGCATGGCCGAGCGCCTCCGTACCAAGCTGCTGGAGCAGGAGAAGCTCGTGGATGTGGTCGTGGGGCCGGATGCCTACCGCGATCTCCCGCGGCTCCTCGCCGAAGCTGACGAAACGGGCCAGGCGGCCGTCAACGTCCACCTCTCGCGCGAAGAGACCTACGCCGACCTCGCCCCCGTTCGCTACGACACCAACGGCGTCTCGGCGTTCGTCTCCATCATGCGCGGGTGCGACAACATGTGCGCCTTCTGCGTCGTCCCGTTCACGCGGGGGCGCGAGCGCAGCCGCCCGGTGACCAGCATCCTGAGCGAGGTTGGGCAGCTCGTAGACGCGGGCTACAAGGAGGTGACGGTCCTGGGCCAGAACGTCAACTCGTACCGCGTCGAGCAGGACGGCACGGCCGTGAGCTTCGCCGAACTGCTCTACCGCATCTCGCTGCTCTCGCCCGAACTGCGCATTCGCTACTCGACGAGCCACCCCAAGGACTGCTCCGACGAACTGCTGCACGTCCACCGCGAACGCCCGACCGTCTGCGACTTCATCCACCTGCCCGTCCAGCACGGCAACACGGACGTGCTCCGCCGGATGCGGCGGACCTACACGCGCGAGCAGTACCTCGATCTCATTGACCGGGCTCGTAGCATCGTGCCTGACCTGTCGCTGAGCACGGACATCATCGCTGGGTTCTGCGGCGAGACGGACGCTGAGCACGCCGACACGCTCTCGCTCATGGAGGCTGTCGGCTACGACCACGCCTTCATGTTCGCCTACTCCGAGCGCCCCCATACCTTCGCTGCACGGAAGTTCGAGGACGACGTGCCGGAGGCCGTAAAGAAGCAGCGGCTCAGCGAGATCATCGCCCTCCAGAACGCGACCTCCAAGGCCAGGCACGAGGCGCGCATCGGTCGCCGCGAGGTGGTGCTTGTCGAAGGCCCCTCGAAGCGCTCCGATGCACAGCTAGCGGGACGCACCGACGCCAACCACATGGTCGTCTTCGACCGGCCTGAGGGTGTGGGGAAGGGGGATTACGTGGCGGTCGAGATCATCGGCTGCACCTCCGCTACCCTCTTCGGAGACTTCCTCGGCAGAACGACACTCGCCGAGGCCTCGGCACTCGTCGCCTAGCGGTGGCTCTCAGCGCGACGCTCCCCCTTGGAGCTCGCTCGCCAAGTGTTGCCAGGGAATCTCGATGTCGAAGTAAATGTCGATGACCTCGTTCGTCTCAGGGTCTAGGGTTCGGAGGTGGTCGCAGCGGTGCCCGTTGCAGTTTACAAGTGATTGTTCCTGATTCTCCAGCCCGAATACGCGGAGGAGGGCGTACTCCTCATCGGTGCTGATGACGACCCACGGCATGGACGGGGAGCGACCGTCGGCCTCACCGACGATGGAATCGATCAGGCCCTGGAGTATGGTCCTGTGAAGTGCAGAACGAGTGCTGTCACCAACCTCGCCATGTGTGACCATGAGGGCGAAATGGCCGTCCATGTCAGTGTAGTTCATCGCGAGTACGGAGTCGGCGATGAGCGCAGTGCGGTCAAGGTCGTTGTCCCGGAAGAGCGCCTCGAACATCCGCTGGCGCTGCTCCTTGGCATCAATATTATACGGGCTATAAGTGTCGGTCTCGGTGTAGGCCATGCGGAGCGCTCGAAAATCCACGGCCTCCTCTCCGGCTTGAAGCTGTGCTAGTAGCGTAGCGTAAGTTGAAGGCTCGCCGGGCTGTTGGGCCCACGCGTCTGGAACGCCCGCGAGGAGCATAGCCAGAAGGACAAGGGGACGAAAAGCGTGAGTGGACAATGCGCTGAGGTGCTAGAAGAGATCGCACGGTGACGCGCGTAAGGAAGGCCAGGTACAGGCAAGAGGGAGCAGTATACTCAGCCGATCTAGACAAGAGAATCTGAGGATTCATGGTCATCTACGAAGTCAATCTCGCCGTAGACCGCGACATGGCCGAGGACTACGCCGCCTGGCTCGGACCTCACATCGACGACCTGCTCGCGCTTGATGGTTTTCTGGGCGCCGAATGGTTCGCCGTCGAGCAGGAGACGAACGACTGGCGCGTGCACTGGTGCATCCAGTACCGCGTGCGCGACCGCGAGGCGCTCCAGGCCTACTTCGACAAGCACGCAGCCCGGCTGCGCGGCGACGGGCTGGATCGGTTTGGTGGACGCTTCACCGCGGCGCGGCGCATTCTCCGGCGCCGCGCCGCGTTTCAGACCGCCGACGGCTGACCGTTGGTGGAAACGACGGTTACCTTTGCCGTCCTCTGTCTTCTGTACACCGTCACTGCTTACCGCCCACCGCATGGACCGTCAGGCCTTCCAGGAACGCTTCGGTCTTCTCGGCGACTCGGCCGCGTTGCGCCGCGTCATGGACCGCGTGCGGCAGGTAGCCCCGGCAGGGATCACGGTGTTGCTCGAAGGCGAGAGCGGCGTCGGCAAGGAACTGATTGCCACGGCCGTTCACGAGCTCAGCAAGCGGCGGCACCGCCCGATGGTGGTCGTCAACTGCGGGGCCATCCCCGAGGGGCTGATCGAGAGCGAGCTCTTCGGCGCGGAAAAGGGGGCCTATACGGGGGCTACGGAGCGGCGCACAGGCTACTTCGAGGACGCCGACAACGGGACCGTCTTTCTGGATGAGATCGGCGAGTTGCCGCTGGCGGCGCAGGTGCGCCTGCTGCGGGTGCTCGAAAGCGGCCAGTTCAGCCGCGTCGGCTCCAGCCAGACGCTCTCGAGCGATGTGCGTGTCATCGCTGCGACCAACAAGGATCTGGCGGCGGAGGTGCGCGCTGGGCGTTTTCGCGAAGACCTCTACTACCGCCTCTCGGCCATCATCCTTCGCATCCCGGCTCTACGGGAGCGGCGCGAGGACATCGTGCCCATCTTCGAGCACTACCTCCATCGCTACGGGCAGCAGTACAACGCGGCGCGGCTCCGCCTGACGGCGTCCGCCCGTGAATTGCTACGCCGCTACAACTGGCCCGGCAACGTGCGCGAGCTGCGCAACGTAGCCGAGCAGGCCGTCGTACTCATCCGCACGGACGAGATCACAGCCGAGGCGCTGCGTCCGCTCCTGCGCGGCGTATCGGCCTCGGCCGGGCTGGCCCTCGCCAGCAAAGAGCCCCCGTCGGGGAGCAGCCGCGAGCTAGAACTGATCTACCGGGCTCTGCTGGAGTTGCGCATGGAGATGCGCGAGTTGCGGGCCGCGCTCTGGCAGCGTACGGGGCAACCAGAACAGCGTCCGTCGGAGTACGGGCCGCCGGAGCCAGGCTCGACCCTCCCGGTGCCGACCTCCGCTCCCACCTTCGAGTCCAGTTCCTTCGAGCACGCGTTGGCGCGTGACCTGGGCGGTGCCTTCGAGGTGCCTGAGGAGGGGTCCGCCTTCTCCGACGAGCCTGAGGTGGTGGACGGAGGCGAGGTGCCCTTCGAGGCACTCTTTGCACAGGCCGACGCAGATGTGGCCGATGCCGACTTCGAGATCGAGGACGAAGACAACGAGATGGCCCGCGCGTTGGAGCGCGGCTCTACCCTCCCCACGATGGAAGAGGCCGAGCGGCTGCTCATCGTGGAGGCGCTCCGTCGCTTCGATGGCAACCGCCGCCAGACCGCCGAGGCGCTCGGCATTTCCGAGCGCACCCTCTACCGCAAGATCAAGGACCTGGAGGCAGCGGGCGTTGATGTGTGAGAGGGTAGACGTGAGACGTGAGGCGTGGAAAAGGGCGGTGCAGGTGCTCTTTCTCACGCCCTACTTCCTAGTTCTTACTTCCTGCGGCCTCTACTCGTTCACCGGGGCCTCCATCCCCGAGCACCTACGCACGGTGGCGATTCCTCTCGCGGAGGTGCGCGCGCAGGGGACCGTGCCCGACCTCGACCGGGCCCTGACCGATGCGCTCGTCGAACGCTTCGCCGACCAGACGCGCCTCGTGCTCGAACCCGATGAGGAAGCGGCCGACGCCGTCGTGCGCGCTACCATCGAACGCTACACCATCGCCCCCGTGGCCGTGACCGGCGATGAAGTTGCCTCGCTCAACCGGGTGACGGTGGCCGTAGCCGTACGCTACCAGGATACGGTGGAAGACGAGGAGCGCCTGGCTCGCTCCTTCTCCGCTTCGGCCGACTACGACCCGGCCGAAGGCGCGGCGGGTGAAGCCGAAGCCGCTGCTCGCGCCCTGGACCAACTCGCGGGTGACATCTTCACGGCTGCTACCTCCGATTGGTGAATCCTGCTAACGGGCATCGCCGAGACGGCATCCGTATCCACACCACGGATCCTGGCTGCGTAGATGTAGAGAATAAGCGAGAGGAAGAGAAGATCTTGGTAGGGAGTTGATGCAATCGTGAGCGGTCGGTGGAACTGCAGCGGCTACCTTTCGGTCCTTCCTGCGCTGACTCGCTTCCGGACCTGCATGGTCATTATTGCTGCCGTTCTCTACGCAGCCGCCACGGCGGTTCTGCTCGTCTTCGGACTGAATCTGCTGTGGCTCACGTGGCGGCATCGGGCGCAGGGCGGATTGCAGGCGAGCCCGGTCGTGCCGGAGCCCACCGAGTGGCCCCACGTAACGATCCAACTCCCCCTCTTCAACGAGCGCTTCGTCGTCGAGCGGCTCATTGATGCCACCGCCCAACTCGACTATCCGACGGGTCGGCTCGAGATCCAGGTCCTCGACGACTCAACCGACGACACCCGGCGGCTGGCGGCCAAACGCGTCGCCCTGTGGCAGGCGCGCGGTATCGACATCAAGGTCGTCACGCGGCCGGACCGGCGAGGCTTCAAAGCGGGCGCCCTGGCGTATGGCTTGCCACGCGCACGCGGCACCTTTGTCGCCATCTTCGACGCCGACTTTATCCCGCCGCGCGACTTCCTTCGGCGCACCGTCCCGCTGCTCGCCGCCGACGAGGGGCTCGGACTCGTGCAGGCTCGCTGGGACCACCTCAACGATACGGCGTCGGTGCTGACGCGGGTGCAGGCGGCGCTACTCGATACCCACTTCGTCATCGAGCAGGACGTGCGCAGCACGCAGGGGCTGCTGATGAACTTCAACGGCACGGCCGGGCTCTGGCGCCGCGCCTGCATCGCCGACGCGGGCGGTTGGCAGAGCGATACGCTCACCGAAGACCTTGACCTGAGCTACCGCGCCCAACTGCGCGGCTGGCGGTTCCGCTACCTCGCCGATGTGACGGTGCCTGCTGAAATCCCGGATACCGTGGCGGCGTGGCGGCAGCAGCAATTTCGCTGGACCAAGGGCACCGCCGAGACGGCCCGCAAGCTGCTGCGCCCGCTCTGGCGCTCCAGTCAGGCGCTCGGCGCGAAAGTGCAGGGCACGCTGCACCTGACCGGTTTTCTGGTCTATCCCGCCATCCTGACCGCCGTGCTGCTGCACGCCCCGCTGCTCGTGGCTCGTGCCTTCGATGCGGGGCCGGGCGATGGCTACTTCGCCGCGATGGGGTTGGGCATCTTTGCCTTTGCTGGAGTCCTGCTCGCCCACGCAGCGGCACAGCGGGCGCTGTACACTGACTGGAAGGAGCGGATGCGGTACGAGCCCTTCCTGCTCGCTGCATCGCTAGGCCTCTCCATCGGCAACACGCAGGCTGTGGGGCAGGCGCTCCGACAGCGGCGTACCCCATTTGTCCGTACGCCCAAGGTCGGCGAGGCGGGCGTGCGCACTGCATATGCGCGTCGGCCGGATTGGGGGGTGGTCTGGGCGGAGCGCCTGCTGGCCGTCTACAGTGTCGCCGGGCTGGTGGCCCTGATTGGACTGGGACAGTGGCCGGGGGTGGGCTTCCAGGCCTTGTTCGTCCTGGGCTTCGGCCTGCTGGGCTTTTACGACGCGCGGAAGACCGGAGCGCATGAAGCCCTGGAGCCGGTACGCCCCCGTCCGGTGGGGCGGCTCCCCGAGCGCGCAGCCGTGCCGCCCGCCGTGCCGGTCCCGATGGACGTGCACACGCCTGCTGCCGCCTGAACAGAAGGCGTAAGCGCGCTCCACGCCGAGGCTTGACGGGGGCATTCCACTACGGAGTCGGAAACGCTACCTTAACAGGCAGGCCATTTGGTCGCCCGTTTCCGCCTGGTTTCTGATCGCTGATGTCGGCCCTCGGCTCCTCGTCTGGTACTCCGCCCGCTACGGCCATTGAGGCCGCAGCGCGCTGCCTCGCGTCTGGACAGGTGGCCGAGGCCACGCAGCGGCTGGAAGCCTTGGTGGCGGCGGTACCGGCGTATCCGGCTGCGCATGTGTTACTTGCGAAGGCCTACGAAGCCAACGGGCAGTGGGAAGCCGCGCTGGACATCTGGCACCGCGCGCACGTCCTCGTGCCTAACAGCCCGCTGGTCCGACGCGAGCGCCAGCGCCTGCTCGATGCGCAGGTGCGCAGCACGGCCGCGTCGCCGCTCGAACCGGAGGCGACCCCGGATGCGCCCTCGGCTCTGGTTGCTGAGGAAACCTCGCCTCTGGAGCTCTCAACTGCTGAGGCGGTAGAGACGCTAGACGAGGCCGTGGAGATGCCAGATGAAGCGGCAGCCGCTGCCCCCGATATCGACGAACATCCTGAGACCGAGGCCACCGACTCAGGGCACGATGGTTCGTCGGTAATTGCACCCGAGGCACCGCGGCCTATAGAGGAAGACTCCCCTTCGGATGCTGAGGATGAGACGGAGTTCACGGCGTCCTCGATGGAGCAGGTCACGGCTCCGCCGGAGGTCGTGGATGATGCGCCGCTGCTGCCGCCCCTGCCCAGCGATATACCGGCGGAGCCGGTGGATGCGCTCTCGTCGGAAGACGCTGCGTGGTGGAAGGAAGAAGAGGCCTCCGAGCACGCACCGGACGCCCCCGACGAGGACGGCTGGACGATTCTGGAAGAAACCGCGACTGCACCGGATGATGCAGGCGTTACCGAGGCGCGCATTGAGCCGCCGGGCGAGACAGCAGGGCCCCCGCCCCCATCGAGCACGCCCGAGGTAGAAGACGCACGCATCCTCGACGACGTTGCGCCGGGCGAACCAGCAGAGGGGCCTGAAACCGACGAACCGGAAGGCGACGATCTCGATTCTCTGATTCAGAGCCTGGAAGACGCGCCTCGCATCCGGCCCGATCCGCTGTTCGACGGGCCGGAGCCTGCCTTCGACGAAGGCATCGCCGATGACATGGTCTCCGAGACGCTCGCGCGCATCTACGCCGCGCAGCATCAGTATGCCGAGGCGGCCATCGTGTACGAAAAGCTAGCGGCACAGCGTCCCGCCGAGGCCGATACGCTCCTGGAGCGGGCGGCGGAGTTGCGCGCGCAGGCCGACGGCAAGTGATGGCGCATCCGGCGATTTCGCTGCTCCAGCGGCCCGAGCGGATCGTGGCCGGGTTGATGAGCGGCACGTCGCTGGATGGCGTGGACGCTGTTATCGTGCGGGTGCAGGGCAGTGGCCGCGCGCTGGAGTTGACAACCCTCGCGTTCGTCTCGCAGGCCTACGACGGCGCAATACGCGAGGCTTTGCACTGGGCGGTCGAGGTGGAGCGGTCCGATGTGCGCCTCGTCTCGCAACTCCATGTGCGGCTCGCGCATGTCTTCGCCGATGTGGTCGAGGCCGCCTTGCGCGAGGTGGGATTGGCGACGGTTGATCTCGACCTCGTGGGCTCGCATGGCCAGACCGTTCAGCACGTCCCCGACGCTGAGCCCGTCGCGGGCAATCCAACACGCTCGACGCTGCAACTCGGCTGCCCCGCTACGCTCGCCGTGCGACTCGGTACGCCGGTGGTCTCAGACTTCCGCGCGGCCGACATGGCCCTCGGCGGCCAGGGTGCGCCCCTCGTGCCCTATCTCGACGATGCCCTCTTTGCGTCCGCCGAAGAGACGCGTGGCCTGCTCAACCTGGGTGGCATCGCCAACCTGACCGTGCTCCCAAAGGGCTCCGGTCCCGACGCGATCGTTGCCTTCGATACCGGACCATCCAACATGCTGATCGATGCGCTCGCGCAGCGGCTGTTCGATCGACCCTACGATGCCAGTGGCGCCCTCGCGTCGCAGGGCACGCCCGACGACGCCCTCGTGGATCGGCTCCTCGGTGAGGCCTACTTCCAGCGGGAGCCGCCCAAGTCCACCGGCCGCGAGGCCTTCGGCGGGGCGTATGTCGAGCGGTTGCTGAAAGCCGGGCCGACGGCCCCCCATGATCTGCTCGCCACGGTCACCGCCCTGACGGCTCGCTCCGTCTACGACGCATACCAGCGCTTCGTCTCGCCGCATCACCGGTTAGATCGGCTGATTGCCTCCGGCGGCGGGGTGCACAACGCCGGCCTGATGCGCCAGCTCGAAGCGCTGTTCGCGCCGATCCCCGTCGAGACGACGACGGCGTACGGCCTCGACCCCGACGCCAAGGAAGCGGGGCTCTTCGCCGTCCTCGCGCACGAGTGGGCCAACGGCGTGCCGACCAACGTGCCGTCGGTGACCGGCGCCTCACGACCGGCGCTGCTCGGTTCGCTGACCATGCCCTGAGCGAAGATCAGGTGAGCCGGGATCAGGGCGGGATGGTGCGGGTACGGCTCGCACCATCCCAGCGAGTCTATGACGCCTTCCTCCGAATCCTTCACCCCCATCAACCAGATCGGCGAGTTCGGATTGATCGACCGTCTCCGCGACGTGCTCGCGGCCGCATCCGACACGCCCGAAGCCCTCATCCAGGGCATCGGCGACGACGCGGCGGTCTACCGCGTCGGCGACGGACGGGTCCACGTCGTGACGACCGATGCACTCGTCGAAGGCGTCCACTTCGACCGGACGTTTACGCCGATGCGCTACCTCGGCTGGAAGGCCGTCGCCACCAACGTGAGCGACGTGGTGGCGATGAACGCGCAGCCGCGCTACGCGACGGTCGCCCTTGCGCTACCAAACAGCGTGTCGGTGGAGCAGGCCGAGGCGCTCTACGGTGGCATGGCCGAGGCCTGCCAGCGCTACGGCCTCTCGGTCGTCGGCGGCGATGTCACGGCGGCGGCGCGGCTGACGCTCTCCGTCACCGTCATCGGCGAGGCCGAGGAATCGGCCGTGGTATACCGGCGCGGCGCGCAGGTCGGCGACTTGCTCTGCGTAACCGGCGACCTTGGCAGTGCCGCCGCCGGACTCAAGGTGCTCCTCGCAGGCAAGCAGGGCTTCGAAGCGGGCGGCGATGGCGAATCGGAGGCGGCCGCGCAGCCCAACCTCACCGACTTCGCCTACGCCGTGGAGCGGCAGCTCTACCCCCAGGCGCGGCTGGACCGCATCCGCCACTGGGCCGAGGTCGGTGTGCGGCCCCGCGCGCTGATCGATATCTCCGACGGGCTCGCCAGCGAAGTGCATCACCTCGCCAACGCCTCGGGCCACGGCGCCGTGATCGAGGCCGGGCTGTTGCCGATCCACGTCCAGACGTTCAAGGCGGCCGAGCGCTTCGAGGAGGCGCCGCTCTCGCTAGCCCTCTACGGCGGCGAGGATTACGAGCTCCTCTTCGCCATCCCTGAATCGGAAAAGGACAAGATGGACGCCAACACGTTTGCCGTCGTCGGGCAGGTCGTGGAGGCCGACGCGGGCGTGACGCTGCGGATGCCCGAGGGCGAAGTGATCCCGCTCGAAGCGCGCGGATTCGATCACTTCGGCTGACACCGAGGTAGGAATTCAGTCTGGGATACGGCGCGCAATGATGGTAGCCTGCATGGCCGCGATCAGCTTGTCGTCGTCGCCCCGCACTTCCGCCGTGGAGACCGTGAGCGTGCGCCCCGGTCGCAGTACCCGGCCCGTGGCGACGAACCGTGCGCCCACAGCCGGGGCGAGCAGATTCACCTTGAACTCGACCGAGAGTACGTCGTGACCGGGTGCGGTAAGCGTCATGGCGGCATAGCCGCAGGCGCTATCGGCGATGGCCGTGACGGCGGCAGCATGCAGGAAGCCGTTCTGCTGCGTGAGGTCGTCGCGAAACGGTAGCATGATCTGCACCGAGCCTGGCTCGATGGTCACCAGCTCCGCCCCGAGCGTGGTCATCATCGGCTGCCGGGCGAAGCTGGCGCGCACGCGCAGTTCGAAGTCAGGGTCGCGGGGCTCGAACGTGGGCATCAGGAAGCGGGTACTTCGTCCTTGTACGCCATGCCCCACTGCTGCATCGCGGTGAGCGCGGGGAGGAGGCGCTCGCCTTCCGCGGTCAGCGTGTACTCCGTCTTGGGCGGCACGACAGGGTAGACCGCCCGGTCGATGAGCTCGTCGGCCTCGAGTTCGCGGAGGCGTTGCGCGAGCATCTTGTGTGAGACGCCGGGGAGGGCGCGTCGGAGTTCGCTGTAGCGGCGCGTGCCACCGCGCAGGTGCCAGAGGATGAGTGCTGCCCACTTGCCGCCGACGGTGCTCAGCGTAAGCTCGACGGGACAGGCGTACTCGCGGTCGCGGATCGAAAACGTCGCCATGGGTCGTTGTTGTTCATGCTTACCAAAAGGTAAGTATACTACCTTTAGGTGCGTTCTTGACGAGAAGGAAGTCAGAGGCCTAAAGTAGGGTCATCACGCCTTCCATCCAACCCGCTGTGTCATGAGCACGTCTGCCAAACGCATCCTCATGGTCGTATCCAACCCGGCTGTGTCCACCACTACCGGTTGGCCCGTCGGCTTCTGGGCCTCCGAACTCATCCACCCCTACGACGCCTTCACCAAGCAGGGCTACGCCGTCATCGTCGCCAGCCCCGAGGGCGGCGCGGTCGAACTCGACGCGCTGAGCGACCCACGCGACGCGAGCGGCTACTCGGCCGACGACACGCTCTCGCTTGAGTATCTGGGCGATCCCGCGTTCGCGGCGCTCCTTCGGGACACGCCGAGCCTCGACGACCTAGACCTCGACGACTTCGACGCGATCGTGGTGGCGGGCGGGCAGGCGCCGATGTTCACCTTCGACCAAGCCACGAACCTGCACGAAGCCATTCAGGCATTCTACGCCGCCGATAAGCCGACGGCTGCGCTCTGTCACGGCGTCTCGGCGCTGCTCTACCTCACCGAGGACGGCGGCACGCCCTTCCTCCGGGGCAAGACCATCACGGGCTTCACCAACGAGGAGGAGGATCAGGCGGATGCGGCGGTCGGCCAGAAAGTGATGCCCTTCCGCATCGAGGACGAAGCTACGGAGCAGGGCGCCACGTTCAGGACCCGGCGCGCGTGGAGTGCGTTCGCGGTGCAAGACGGCCACCTCATCACCGGCCAGCAGCAGCACTCCGGCGGCGAGACGGCCAAACTGGTCATCGCCGCCCTGGACGGCTGATTCCTCTCCCCTCTCCTCTGATCCCCATGAAACGCACCGCCACCGCCGTCTGGAACGGCACGGGCTCCGACGGCACCGGCCGCCTCACCACGCGAAGCAAGGCCTTCGACAGCCAACCGTACTCGTTCAGAACCCGCTTCCAGAGCGAGGACGGCACCGCCGGGACCAATCCCGAGGAGCTGATCGCCGCCGCACACGCCGGGTGCTTCACCATGGCGCTCGCGTTCCAACTCAGCAACGCCGGGTTCACACCCGATGCCCTGCGCACCGAGGCCATCCTCACGATGGAGAAAGAGGAGATCGGGTGGACCATCAAGGCCATCGCCCTCAACCTGGAGGCCACGGTGCCGGGCATCGACCGGGCGCAGTTCGAGGAGCTTGCTGCCACAGCCAAGGCAACCTGTCCCGTCTCGCGGGTGCTCAACGCCGACATCACGCTCAACGCCGTGCTGGTCTGAGGACGCAATGCGGATTGCCGTCATCGGAACGGGGCACGTCGGTGCCGCGCTCGGCACAGGCTGGGCGGCGAAAGGACATGCGGTCACGTTCGGCTCCCGTGCGCCCGGCCGCGCCGACGTGCAGGCG
>JABDIZ010000212.1 GCA_013003465.1 Rhodothermaceae bacterium | reverse complement strand
AGGACACCTCGTCCATCATCTTCGGCGAGCCGGAGGAGGGCTTGCGCCGTCCAGGCGTTGACTCGCAGGTCGACGCGTCGGGAGCGGCGCGCCGCCGCGGCAAGCTGCAATTCGTTTCTGGCGAAATCCAGGTTTCCGTGCCTCAAGGCGATCCGCCCGGCGATCACCCGGGCCGCAAGGGCCGCCAACCGCATTCGTGCGGCTTCGAGTCGATCTGCAACGTCGGCCGCATGAACCTCGTTGATCTCCGCACCCAGCGATGCCGCCGCCCGTAGCCCGCTGAATTCGGCGTAAGCCGCCCAGCCCGGCCGCTCCTGATCGATGAACGCCTCGAGTGCCTCCTTGGCTGCGAGCTGGGCTGCCTCGTGGTCGCCGGCGAGAAAGGCAGCGTGGCTCAACATGAGTTGTGCCTCCGCCAGCCCAACCTCCATGCGATCTCGAACCATTTCTGCGACGCATCGTTGGGCAACCGCCATGGCGTCCTCATAGAGGCCGGCCAACATGAGCGCCTCGCAATGGTCCGTGAGTAGCTCGCCGAGGTCTTGCCCAAGCCCATCGAGAATCGATTCCGCTGCGTCGAAATGCTGCAGCGCTTCCCCGATCCGGCCGTTCCTCATTGCTATGAAGCCCAGGTTGTGCGTCGTGATCCCGACTGACGACTCGTGCCCCAGCCGTTCGTAGAGGACACGTGCACGGAGGGTGTTGTTCTCAGCACTGGACAGATCTCCTGCGTACGCATCGACCAAGCCGAGGTTCGTCAGGACGTGAGCCAGCCACTCGCTCTCGTCGGACTTCTCCAACTCAACAGCGGCCCCGCTCAACAACTCTGCGGCTTCGGGAAATCGCGTCAACCGGGCCAGGACGCCGCCGAGCTGCAAGGTCGCCTTTGTCCGGTCCACGCCGTCGAGCCCATCAACCGCCTCCTCGAGGACGCTGACGGCCTCCTCCGACCGGCCGGCGTACAGCAACGTTGGCCCCAACGTCGTCTTGAGGTGCATCTCGAGCGGGACATCGCCGCACATTTGCGCAAGCTCGACGGCCCGGCTCAACGACTCGAGCGAACGACCGATGTCGTTGTCGTTTCGGGCTGCCAGCCCCAGCGCACGGAGCGCCAGCGCCTCGCCTCTGAGG
>JABDIZ010000203.1 GCA_013003465.1 Rhodothermaceae bacterium | reverse complement strand
GCCGCAAGCCGAGAGGGCCAGGGCCAGCAGAACCAGCGACAGGGAGGATAAACGGAGCACAGCAAGCAAAGCAAGGAGGCCGCAGGACGCAGCGAGAAGCGGTCCGTCCGGCTCCGGGGCTCAGACGGATCGCGGCAGGAATTATTGCCCGGAGGTTCCGGCGGTCGGAGGCGGTATCGCGCCTTCCATCTCCATCGCTGGGGCGTGGAAGGCACCGAGCAGCCGCTCGGGGTACGTGCGGGCGTCGTAGCGCTCGCGCAGTCGAGCCACCCAGGCCGCCTCCAGTAGATCCTGATAGGCCGTGACCAACTCCGCGCGGGCTTCGTCGAACGTCTTCTCCCGCGGTACTTCGATGCCGTCGAGCCAGTAGACCGCGAGACGGCTCCGCTCGGGGACGATCTCAGTCCGCTCGCCCACCGCGAGGCCGAGCGAGGCGTCGACGGGCGAGTTGGTCGAATCGGCGAGGTAGAGCGTGTCGAGGCGCAGCGTGAGCGGAGAGTCTTCGTAGCGCGCCAGGATCTCCGCGGCACTGAGGCCCGCGTCGAGGTCAGCGGCTACCAGGGTCAGCATCGAGTCGCTAGGGCTGGTGTAGGCGAGGGTCCGGCGGCGCTCCGGCCACTGGTAGTTGCCGCGGTTGGTCTCGTAGTAGGCGCGGAGTCCGGCGTCGTCTTCGGCGGCGGGCGTCCAGACGGAATCCTCGGAGATGCGGAAGAGCAGCACGCCGTCCACGTACTGGCCGAGGAGATCGCGGAAGGCCGGATCGCGGTTTTCGAGTTGCTCGAGAGCGCGCTCAAAGCCCTGCTCGCTGAGGTAGGCATCCATCTCATCCAGGACCTGGGCGCGCTGATCCGGGCCGGGCCGGACGCCCCGGCGCTGGAAGTAATCCCCGAAGTCGCCGAGCGTGTAGGATTCGTCGCCGATGCTGGCAAACACGGCGGCGGACTGCTCGCCGAAGCCGTTGTTCCGGAGCTGGAGGAAGAGCGAGTCGGCGTCGAAGGCATTGAGGGCATTCGCGACGAGCGTGGAGTCGAAGGCGAACCCGGCGGCTTCGCGCTCCTCCTCGCCCAACTGCCGCTGGCGCAGCGCCGTGCGCGGCAGCTCGCCCGCGAGGCGCTTGAGCTCCGGGTAGGCCTCCTCATAGGTCGGCAGCGCCTGGCGCTCTTCGAGACGAATGAGGTGGAAGCCGAAGCGCGTCTCGACGATGTCCGAGAGGTCGCCAGGCTCTTCCAGAGCGAAGGCGGCCTCGTTGAACGGCGGTACCATGCGGCCGACGCCGAAGAAGCCGAGATCGCCGCCGCGCTGGCCCGAGGCCACGTCATCGGAGTACTGGCGTGCGAGCGTGGCGAAGTCTTCACCGGCCTCGATGCGCGCTTTGAGCTCCTCGATCTGCTGCCGGGCGGCGGCCGAGTCAGCAGGCTGGTCGCCCTGGACGCGGATCAGGATGTGGCTGGCGCGAATATCCGCCGTGCGGGCACGCCGGTCGCTCACGTACATGAGGTGGTAACCGAAGCGCGTGCGGATGGGCATCGTGATCTCGCCGACCGGGGTCGCGTAGGCGGCCTCTTCGAAGGCCTCGACCATGCGGCCACCCGAGAAGTAGCCCAGGTTGCCCCGGTTGCGCCGCGCCGACGGGTCTTCGGAGTGGCGGAAGGCCATCTCATCGAAGGCCATACCGTGGAGCACCACGGAGTCGCGCAGCGCCAGAGTCCGCTGGTAGGCGGCGAGCGTGTCTTCGGGGGCCGCGGTCTCCTCGACGCGGATAAGGAGGTGGCTCGCGTTGATCTCCTCCTGCTGCTTTTCGTACAGATCCGCGATGATGTCATCGAGGATGGCCTGGTCCGTGAAGTAGGGGCGGGCGAGTTGGTCGCGGTAGTCGGCGATCTCGGCCTGCAGCGTGGAGTCCTCGGCGTAGCCCAGTTCGCGGGCGCGCATCACCTTGAGCTTGAAGTTGACGTAGCGCTCCAGGAAGTCCTGGTAGGCCGCGAGCGAGTCGTTCTGGGCAGACTCCGCGTCGCCGGTGGTGGACGTGTAGGCTTGCTCAAACTCGCGGAGGGTGAGGGTTTGGTCGGCATACTCTGCGACCACGAGCGCCGGATCGGTGGGATCCATCGGCGGCGCGGTCGGACGGGTACCGCCGCAGCCCGTCAGGGCCGTCAGGCCGAGGGCAAACAGGAGCAGCGGAAGCAAGCGAGCGAAATCGGGACGCATCGAAGAGAGTGAGGCTGAGCGAGGTGGGTACAGGAACGACAGGGCGACAGACAGGCCATCGCCGAAAAAGCGTGCGAAAATACCCCGATCCGGGCCGAGCCGGGGGGCGCAAACGGGGAAAGCTGTGGGAAGAATGGCAGCGATGCTCGTAGCCCGTGGTTCGTAGTCTGTGGCCTCAAGCCCGAACCACGGGTAGCAAACCACGGACAACCCGGAGCAACTTTCACCCCGGTGCCGTGTCCTACCGGCGGATCCACCTGCACCCGGCGGCTGCATGACGCATTCTGATCGCGCGCTCATCGAGGCGTTTCAGGGCGGCGACGAATTCGCCTTCGTCGCACTCTACAACCGATACAAAGGTCCTGTCTACGCCTTCTGCGCGAAGATGCTGCTCGACCGCGCCGCGGCGCAGGACGTGATGCAGGAGGCCTTCGTCCGGGTCTACGAGAACCGCCAGCGGCTCCTCAACGCGGGCTCGTTCAAGGCCTACCTCTTCACGATTGCGCGCAATCAGTGCCTCAACACGCTGCGCCGGGCCGGTCGCCACACCGGTCTGCCCGACGACGCAGCGCCGCTGACTGACTCCGAGACGCCGTTCGCCCACCTCCTCAAAGCCGAACAGGTCGACCTCGTCAACCGCTTCCTCGCCGAACTCTCGCCCGAGTACCGCGAAGTGCTCGTGCTCCGCGAATACCAGAACCTCTCCTACGACGAGATCGCAGCGGTGACGCGCAACACGGTCTCGTCCGTCAAGAGCCGCTTGTTCAAGGCCCGGCGCAAACTCGGCGAATTTCTCCGCCCGTGGATCGAAACGGCGGAGGAGGGGACCGAGGGCGCGGCCGACCCTAGCCGCAGGCTCGTGCCTGCATCTCCTTCCCGATTGGTCTGAGTGAGCCCGATTCCCCCGATGATGATGACCTGCACCGATCCCCACCCGGAAGCGCTCCTGAACCTGTACGTAGACGGCGAACTCTCGTCGGCTCGGCAGGCGGAGTTGTTCGCTCACCTCGCCACCTGCGCCGGGTGCCGGACGCAGTTCAACGCGCTGCTGGCCTTCCGACTGGCCGCTCGTCAGGAAGCCCTGCTGGTTCCGCCCGCCGCCGATGAGGCCGTCTTTGCGCAGATCGATCGCCTGCGCCGCGCGGCGCATCCCGCGCCCGACCGCGCCGCCGAGCGCCGCCGCATCAGCGCGCCGTTGCGCCAACGGATACCGGTCGGGACGGCCCTGCTTGCCGCTGTGGTGATTGTGGCTATTGGCCTGTTCGTGCGCCCGGCGCCGATGGCCGAGGCGGAGACCGCACCCGCCTACCGCCTGACGGAAACCGTCACCGACGACGGCAACGCACTTTACATTATCGATCCCGGTATCACGGTAGAAGTCGAGAAGCTGGGGCGATAGGAGCAGACGCGGATGTATGCGCAGTGGGCGGCTCTATCTTAGGCCCCTGCCAATTTCGCCCGCGCCATGCTACCCGCATCCTTTCACCCCGCGTCCGTTCCCGCTGCTCGCGAACGGGGCCTCGCCATCCTTGGCTCAACAGGGTCCATCGGAACGCAGACGCTGGAGATTGCCACGCTCTTTCCCGAGCGGTTGCAGGTCCGGGCGCTCGCCGCAGGCTCGAACGGGGCGCTCTTGGCTGAGCAAGCCCGGCAGTACCGTCCAGACGTGGTGTGCCTCGCGGATGAAACGGGGTATGCGGCTCTGAAGGAGTCCCTGGCGGGAACGGGCGTCCGGGTGCTCGCTGGGGTTGATGCCCTCGCCGAGATCGCCATGCTGGACACCGTGGACGTGGTGGTGGCGGCCATCGTGGGCGCGGCAGGACTGCGTCCGACGCTTGTGGCGGTAGAAGCGGGCAAAACCGTGGCACTCGCTAACAAGGAAACGCTCGTCATGGCTGGGGCGCTCGTGCAGCGCCTCGCCCGCGAACACGGCGCGACGCTGCTGCCCGTAGACTCGGAGCACTCGGCCATCTTCCAGTGCCTCGTCGGCGAAGATCCGACGGCCATCGAGATGCTAACGCTGACGGCCTCCGGCGGGCCATTTCGGGCGCGTCCGGCCGATACGTTCAGCACCATCACGCGCGCCGAGGCGCTCGCCCACCCGAACTGGAGCATGGGTGCCAAGATCACCATCGACTCGGCCACGCTGATGAACAAGGGGCTGGAGGTGATCGAGGCCCACTGGCTGTTTGGTTTGCCGCCAGAGCAGATCGAGGTACTCGTCCACCCGCAGTCCATTATCCACTCGCTCGTCACCTTCCGCGATGGCTCCACGAAGGCGCAGCTCGGCGTGCCGGACATGAAGGTGCCCATCCAGTACGCCCTCACCTACCCGGATCGCTGGTCCGCGCCGCACGACCGCATCGACTGGTCCGCGCTCCGTTGTCTCGACTTTGAAGCGCCGGACCTAGAGCGCTTCCCATCCCTCGGACTCGCCTTCGAGGCGCTCCGGCAGGGCGGAACGGCTCCGGCCGTGCTCAACGCGGCTAACGAAGCGGCCGTGGCGCTTTTTCTCAACGAGCAGATCGGGTTCGCCGACATCCCGGAGTTGATCGAGGACGCGCTCGGGCAGAGGACTGCTGAGGACGGTGACTCGTTGGAGGCTCTCATCGCCGTAGACCAGGAGGCCCGGCGCCTCGTCCACAACCGCGTAGCGGTCCGTGCGTGAATTGTTGCCGAGCCCGGAACGGGCGCGCGTAGTTTGTCCGTAGACGATTGCTGTGTGCTAGCCCGTTGCTGGCCCAGCCGACGCTTTTCGCAGAGTCCCCCCTGGTATGGATGCCCTCCTCAATATTCTCTCGTACGTGTTCTGGGTCGCCCTCGCGCTGGGCATCCTCGTGTTCGTGCACGAACTCGGTCACTTTCTCTTCGCGCGCTTGTTTGGCATGCGCGTGGACGCCTTTTCCATCGGCTTCCCGCCTGTCGTGTGGCGTAAGCAGGTAGGCGACACTGAATACCGGCTCGGGGCGGTGCCGCTCGGCGGCTACGTCAAGATCGCCGGAATGATCGACGAGAGCCTGGACACCGACTCGCTCGTGTCCGAGCCGGAGCCAGACGAGTATCGCTCGAAACCGGTCTGGCAGCGGATGCTGGTTATCTCGGGTGGCGTCCTCTTCAACCTAGTTTTCGCCTTCATGGTGTTCATCGGGCTGACGCTGTGGTACGGCGCCGCCTACACCCCGATAGACAACGTGGACGGCATCGCCGTTGCTGACTCGTCGGTCGCCTACGAGATGGGCCTGCGGACGGGCGATAGGATTCTGACGGTCAACGGCGAGCGACCGGAGCGGTTTGAGGACGTGTTCTCGGGAGAGACCTTCACCGCCGATCCGATGATCGTGACGGTGAAGCGCAATGGCGAGACAGTAGAACTCACCGGGCCCGATCGACTACTCTCGCGCATCAGCCGAGCGGAGGCCTTCGGGGTTGGCTATTTGCCTTCGGCGGTGGGTTCGGTCCAGGCCGGTTCGCCGGCGGAGGAAGCTGGGCTGCGGCGCGGGGACCGTGTGCTCACCATTGCCGAGCAAGACGCTCGCCAGTGGCCGCAACTCGCTGAGGTGATTGCGGAATCGGAAGGACAACCGCTCGCGTTCCGCATCGCGCGCCCCGATTCGCTCCTGGAGGCTGGAGATCCGACGCCCATCGAACGCCGGGGCGACCTCGCGATCTTGGAGACGACGATCACACCAGAGGCGCGGGCGGATGGCTTTGTGGTGGGGATTACGAACGACCTGGAGTACGGCCGCGAGTTCCGCCGCTTCGGGCTCATGGAAGGCATCGCGGCCGGTTCGCGGATGACCTGGGACACCGTCAGCCTGTACGTCAACTTCTTTGGCCGACTTTTCAGCGGCAAGGAGAGTGTGCGCGACTCCGTGGGTGGCCCGCTCATGATCGCCAAGCAGACCAAGGAAGCCGCCGATGTCGGCCTGCGCAGCTTCTGGGCCATCGTGGGGCTGCTCTCCATCGCACTCGCCATCTTCAACATCCTCCCGATTCCGGTGCTCGATGGCGGGCACCTCGTTTTCCTGCTCTACGAGGCCATCACGCGGCGCGAGCCAAGCGTCAAGTTCCGCCTCGTGGTGCAGCAAGTCGGGATGGTGATGCTGCTGGTGTTCATGGTCTTCGTGATCTTCAACGACGCCGTACGGTGGTTTGGCTAAGGCTAAACGTTGCTCGGATGTATCCGAACGTAGCTTGACGCCGTCCATCTGATCCCCCCATTAATGCCTGTGTCCTCGCCCTCTGCTGAGCCCGTTCGCCTGTCGAAGACTGCGCAGTCTGCGGAGGACGCGGCGGCGCAGGCGGCGCTCAAGGACCGGGGCGAGATTCCGGTCCACATCGCATGCATCATGGACGGCAACGGGCGCTGGGCCAAAGCGCAAGGCCGTCGGCGCGTATCGGGTCACCGCGAGGGCGTGGAATCGGTGCGGGACATCACGGAGGCGGCGGCTCAACTCGGCGTGCGCCACCTGACGCTCTACACCTTCTCGACGGAGAACTGGGCGCGTCCCGCCGCTGAAGTGACGGCCCTCATGGAGTTGCTCGTGCGGACGCTCCGCCGCGAGGCCGAGCGCCTCGACCGCAATGACATCCGCCTGAACGCGCTGGGTGACCTCTCGCGTTTGCCGGATCGGTGCGCCCGTGAGCTGGACGAGGCGATGGCCATGACGGTGACCAATCAGCGGATGACGCTCCACTTGGCGCTCTCGTACAGCGGGCGCTGGGAATTGACGCGGGCCGTCCGTGATCTCGCCGAAGCGGCGCAGGCCGGGCGCCTTGATCCGGCCGCGATCACGGAGGAGATGATTAGTGGCTCCCTGGAGACTGCAGGCATCCCCGATCCAGACCTGCTCATCCGCACGGGAGGGGAGCAGCGGATCTCCAACTTCTTGCTCTGGCAGATCGCCTACACCGAGCTGTACCTGTCAGATCTGTACTGGCCGATGTTCCGGCGTGCGGCGCTCTACGAGGCCATCCGCAGCTACCAGAACCGCGAGCGGCGCTTTGGCCGCGTCCGCGAGTCGCAAGGGCACGCCTGAGAGCCCCCTGGCCTCTTGCAATAATCCCGGGGGACGCCCCGTTCGGGCGAGTACCGAAAACACGGGCGGTGCCAGCCCCAGCCGCTCCATGCAGAAGCCGCAAATTCCGCCCGTTTTGCCCGTTCGAGCAGGGAGGAGGCGGCGTTTGACCCTGCGCTCGCGGGTCCCCCGTATTAGCTTTTCCTGCTAGGCCTGCGGGCTACGCTTTCTTTCCAGATTCTATCGCTATGATGCGTCCGTTCTGTTTTGCTGTGCTGCTGATTCTGGCGGCCTCCCCACTCGGGCAGGCCCTGGCCCAGCCGGTTCCGGCTGAGGCTGCGCAGCGCTACCAGATCGTGTCGGTCGATGTGGAGGGCGGCGGCGATGTCGCCTCCGAGCAGTATGTCATCCAGAGCAGCGGCCTGCGTACCGGGCAGACGGTGACGCTTCCGTACGACGAAGCCTTCGCCGAGGCCGTGCGGCGCTTGTATCGCGGAGGACTGTTTTCGAACGTCGAGGTGGTGGCCGATCGGGTGCTGGGTGACGGGGTCTACATCCTGGTCCGCGTACAAGAGGAGCCCCGCCTCGCAGCCTATACCATCGAAGGCGTGAGCCGAGGCGAGCGCGACGACCTGGCCGCGGATCTGCCGCTGCTGCGCGGGCGCGCCGTGCGGCCGTCCGACATCGGCGCGAGCCTACAGCGCATCACGGCCTACTTCGAGGACAAGGGCTTCCGCTCCGTCGAGGTCGCTGTCGACCGGCAGCCGACGGACGAGGGGCGCGTCGAGCTCACGTTCAGCGTGGACAAGGGCAACCGCGTCGAAGTGGCAGATGTGCGCTTTGTCGGCAACGAAGTCTTCAGCGAGGGCACCCTCCGCAAGCGCCTCAAGAACACGCCCGAGAACCGATGGTGGCGCTTCTGGGGCCGCGAGACCTTCGAAGAAGAGAAGTTTGAGGAAGACCTCGAGAACCTGATCGCCTTCTACAACGACCGTGGCTATTACGGGGCACGTGTGGTGCGCGACACCTTCTTTGTCGAGGAGCGGCCCGATGGCGGGGCCGGGGTGGTCGTGGAAATCGAAGTGGAGGAAGGGCCACAGTACCACATCCGCCAGATCGATTTCGAAGGCAACACGCTGTTTACGGATGAGCAACTGCGCATCGCGTTGGGCTTCGAGCCCGGGGACGTCTACGACCGCTCGCGCCTCGACAAGAACCTCTACTACACGCAAGAGCACACGGACATCGCTAGCCTGTATCAGGACCGGGGGTACCTCCGCTTCAACATCCTCCCGACCATCGTAGAGGCGCCGGGCGACTCGCTCGACCTGTTCTTCGAGATCGCCGAAGGGGAGGTCTACGAGTTTGGCGAGGTCGCCATTCGGGGCAACACGCGCACCAAGGATCACGTGATCCGCCGCGAGTTGCGTACGATTCCGGGGCAGACGTACAGCCGCCAGGGCCTCGAGCGCACCGTCCGCGAGTTGCTGCAACTCAACTACTTCGACCAGACCAGCCTCGGCAACGGCCCCGAGATGACCGTGAATGACGACGACGCCACGGTTGATCTGACGTACAATCTGATCGAGGCGGGGAGCGATCAACTAGAACTTTCCGGTGGCTGGGGGGGCTCCACGGGGCTACTCTTGCAGGCGCGCGTGACCTTCAACAACTTCTCGATTCAGAACCTCTTCAACGGGAGCGCCTGGAGCCCGCTGCCGATGGGCGATGGGCAGCAACTCTCGCTCGGTGTGGTCACCAACGGCCTGCGGTACCAGAACTACACGCTCTCGTTCACCGAGCCGTGGTTCCGCGGACGCCGCACACCCGTCGGCTTCTCGCTCGGCTACCTCTACTACGATGTCGG
>JABDIZ010000183.1 GCA_013003465.1 Rhodothermaceae bacterium | reverse complement strand
CCCCTGCGCAGAGCCGCTCGTAGGTGAACGGGGCATCCGCCGAGCGAAGGACAAAGACCGGGCTCCCCATCCGACCGGCCCGTACCACTTCGAAGCGCCCTTCGGGTTGTTGCCAACTAACCATCTGCACCTCTTCCTCTGTGGCCAGGCAGCGAACACGATCTTCGCCGTCAGGAGGACCAAGCTGCTGCGTCACGAAAGCGACCGTATGCTCGAACCGGGATCCATCGGCATACTCGACCCAGATCTCGCAGATGCAGTCCGCTCCGTCGAGCCCGAAGATGACCGGCGGACCGGCTACGTATTCCAGCGACTCGACGTACCGCTGTGAGCCTCCCTGGGTGACACACGCCTCGCCACTGGGGCGGCGCGTCTCCAGGCGGTAGTCACGGAAGGCGGGAGCCAACGTAGCAATCCCGCGCATTGGAGCCGCTCCCATCTCCTCGGTGGAGGGAATACCCGACGCGGCGCAGGCCGCCAGCACCGCGCTGACTACCCCCACGACAAGCCGCGCAGTCCATCGGGGCATGACTCTAGATGGTGGCTACGATCTGCCCGAGTGCTTCCCGATACGCCTCACTATCGATCGATGCCCAGGCCTTCGGGACCTCAGCCTGTGTCTCGTTGGCGAGTGTCTGCATGCGGCGATGCAGTTCCGACACGGGCGCAGCATCCATGTAGGGCGCCAGCGCGTCGGCAGTCACGCGGGCATGGCGGAGGTGCAGCAGGTGGCTTTCAATCTCGCTGAGCGGTCGGGCCGCGGCCTGGACTCCGTCGGTCGAGCACCCGGCGGCGAGCCCGAGCACATACTGGAACGCTGCACAGGCTACGCCTAGCGGATACAGGGACGACTCGCTGTCGGCTTCGACCAGCGAATCGTAGGCCCGGAGCGCCTCGTACCGGTCCCACAGCGACGACCCCAGCATGTGCCGCAAGCGCGACCGGGCGGGACGCTCCAGGTCTTCGCCGAGGTAGTCGTCAGGCGCGTCGCGGTGGTTATCGCCGACGAGCAAACCGGCAGCTACCTGCTCATCCAGGTGGCCGAGGAGTCGCGTGAACCGCTGAAGCCATTGCGTGTGCAGCCCGCTATCGAGCCGAGCAAGGAGCGCGTCGAATGCGGCTCTTCGCTGGCTATCGAGGGCGCTCAAGGTGGGAGCGAAGGCCGACTGCTCTGTGGCCTCGCTATCCGCCTGGGCCGAGATGACGTGGGCTCGCACGAGGTCGAGATCGCCGAGGGCGTCGAGGGTGCGGGCGGTGCCGCGCAAGCCGCGGTGCAGGCGGCCGGCCAGGCGCACCGGCAGGTAGTCGTGGAACAGCTCCAGGGCAATCCGCACCCGGTGGGCACCGATGAGCAGACGGCGGACGGCCGTGGCATCGCCCTCTGTTCGAAGGCGTTCTGTCGTGTCCACGAACCGGTCATACTGATAGCGCAACACGCGTGCGGCGCCATGCAGCACCGGCTCATCGGCCTGCAAGACGGGGCGCGTTCGGGGCGGGCGGATCTGCGCTGCTGGCGGTGGAGGCGCCAGCACAGGCCTCTCTACGCCATGCACTTCTTCTACGACGCTCACGGGGGCATCGAACAGGTCGGGCGCCGTGGTAGGAGCCTGTTCGTCCGGCTCGGTGATATCGGCCTCCAGCCCGTCCGCGTGCATACCGTCTCCGCCCGTGGGCAGCGACTCGAACGGGAAGGCGGGCGGGGTACGCTCCGACTCGATCTCTTCCTCGCGGATGCGTACGACGCGAGGTTCTTCCGGGAGGGCGAAGCCGCGGGCGCGCAGCGCCGTACCCAACCAGAACGGGGCCGCAACCGTCTCGGGCTCGGACCGGTCCATCGGCTCGGGCGCGAACGTCTCGTCGGGGATGTGATCGGAGGCGAAAACGGCAGGCACCTCCGTCCCGGCCGACACGAGCTCGGAGACCCGATAGCGGGGTGCCGCGTGACCACTCGGCTGCGCCTCATTCCGGTCCGTAGCGCCCTCAAAGATGGCAAGGCGCTGCTCTCGGTAGGCCTGAATCCAATGGCGCACGCGCGCCGCACTCAGTCCCACTTTGTTGGCGATGGTGGGGGCGCGAAGGCCTCGGCTGGCGAGCAACACCACGCGCGCGCGCCGCCGGTGCAGCGGCGTCCCGGATTCCTGGAAGCGCTCGAGCGCGGCCCGTTCGTCGGGCAGGATGAGCAATGGCCGATCCGCGTTGGGCGGCTGCCGCAGCAAAGCCCGCTCGAATTTGGAGCGTGCGGTGGGCTCGAGGCCCCACTGCTGAAGCACTGGGTCGAGGCGATACAGGTCGTCCTCGCGGCCCGTCGCGGCCAGTTCCACCTCCACCTCGTTGGTGACGTGGAGCGTCCCGTCCACTTCGTGCGCGACCACGTCGAGTGTAAGCACGCCGACGAGACGCGCGCCATCGAAGGCGACGCGCGGCGTCCGGTGCTGGCGCAGCCGCACCAGTTCGACCAGCGAGGCATCGCCGACGAGGGCATCGAGCGACCGGCGGAGGGCGCCTTCGGGGATGATGGGCAGCCGTCCCTGCCGGATCGGCCCACCGAGCGCCGCTTCAAGTTCAAGACGCCGGTGCACAGCCCCTTCGGCGCCCCCGAGGCTTTTGAGCGTGGCGATCACCTCCTCGTCCTGTTCGCGCACGCGGAACACATAGCCCTGGCGCAGCAGGTCGCCGTCGAGCGTGTCGAGGTACACATCCTGGACCGACACCGCGGGCATCGGCTCGAGGTGGTAACCCGCCACATCGGGCGTCTGCATCAGCGCGACGAAGGCGGGCGAGCGGGGAGCGATGTACTTGGTTTCAATTTCCATCAATGGAGCAGCAGCGTCACGTCGAGCAACATATGAACCGGCACGCAATCAGACTAGATGGGTCGCGTGAATCTCTCGCCCTCCGCTTCGAGTGATTCATGAGGTTACCGCGCTAATCGCCCTCCCAATCCTTCTGATCGGTGGTATACGCAATCTTGATCGGTCGGCAATTAATGCCCTCACGCTCCCCTCTTGCGAACGATGAGTCGCACGGTGGCGGCCGGGCCATGGTGCACGCCTTCGTTCAGG
>JABDIZ010000175.1 GCA_013003465.1 Rhodothermaceae bacterium | reverse complement strand
GCCGACGTGCTACCTGCTCAACGGCCGCCGCATCGCCTTCCAGTACGGCACCGACGAGCCGCCGGTCATGCTCGCCGAGCCGCAGCTCCGCTACCGTGCCACCGACCTGACCGAACTCGCGCCCGAGGACGAGTCGGCCCGCTTCGACGTGACCACCGAGGTCGTCTCCGCCCTCCGCGACGAACTCGAACTGCACTGGCTCTTCGAAACGGCCAAAGAGGCGCGGCAGCCCGCCCGCCCGCTCGTCGCCCTCGCCGACGGGACGCTGATCCGCTGGATGCTCCGCGGCATGAAGAACCGCGCGCTCGAAGACCGCCTTGTAGACCGGTACATCGCCGAACTGGAGCGTTTCCGCGCCGAAGGCCTGCCCGTGGCGTCGTACATCTCGCGGCCGGGCAACGCCGAGGTCGTCAACCTGCTGCGCTTCCACCTCGGCGAAGACGAGGACCAGCCCACCGACGACACGCTGCGCGGCCTCCTCGACCGGCACCTGTTCGAGGCCGTGCTGCCCGTCGGCGCGCGGTCGGCGCTGTTCGCGTCGGGCTCGCGGATTCTGGAGCACTACGGGCCGCACCACCACATCCTGTACTTCTACGTCCGCCTGCCGCACGAAGTCGCCCGCGTCGAGTTGCCGCGCTGGGTGGCCGAGCAGGCCGGGTGGGTGGATTTGCTGCACGGCGTCGTGCTGGACGAGGTCGAGAAGGGCGATGGCTACCCGATGATTCTCTCGGAGGCGCACGAGCGGGCGGTCGTCCGCGCGCAGGAGAAGGAGCTGTTCTACCGCATCTTGGAGCGGCAGATGCACCACGCCGGGATCGCTGCGCCGTCGCTCTCCGCCAAGTCGGCCTCGAAGCGGGCGCCGCGGATTTAGGGCTGGAGGCTTCGGGCTTGAGGCTGGAGGCTGCCGCGTCTAGCTTCGGGCCGTTGTGTCTCCTCCTTCCCATTCTGTCATCCCGAGCGAAGCCGAGGGATCTAGGTGCAGGCGATTGAGTGGCCTCTCGTAGCCGACGGCGTGCCGGAACAAGATGGGCTTCGCCGATCCTGCGGATTCATTCGACTCTGGCCCTCCGCTTAGGATGACAGGATGGCCGCCCTGCTTCAAGCCTTCAGCCCATGCCCCATATCGCCGAAGTCATCGAGTCGAGCACGCGCCACGTGGTGGCCGAGGTGCACCGCGACGTGGAGCCGCCCGCCTTTGGTTCCTGGGTCGAGGTGACGACCGACGACGGGACGGTGCTCTACGGCCTCGTGAGCCACGCCGAGACCGGCAGCATCGAGCCGGGGCGGCAGGCCGTCGCCCTCGGGCGCGACCGCGACGAACTGCGCCGCGAGATGCCGCAGGTCCTGGAACTGATCCGCACCACGATCCGCGCGCAGATCCTCGCCTACTGGGACGGACGGGCCACCACGAAGGACGGCGAGCCCCTCGTCCGCCAAACCCTGCCGCCGCGCCCCGCCGCGCTCCACGACTTCGTGCGCCTGTGTGATCCCGAGGCCGTCGCCCGCCTCGCCGCACCGTACGATTTTCTGCGCACCCTCGCCACCTACCCCGATCCAAGTGTGCCCGCCGACGACTTGATCGTGGCGGTGATGCGCGGATTGTACGATGCGCACGGCCGGGGCAACGAAGCGCAGACGGTTCTCGTAGAGGCCGGGCGTGCCCTTGCTCGCCTCCTCAACGATGACCACGAACGCCTGCACTCCATCCTCCGCCGTGCGCAGTGAAGGTTTCGGCCTGGTAGCACTTGCAGTGGTGGTACTCGGCCTCGCCGGTTGTGCGGCCGATAGCAGCCGCCTGGATGCGCCCGTGGCCCCGCTGCCGGATCGGATCGGGCGTGACCTCGTGGGGACCGAGTTCGTGTTTTTCGAGGACGCCGACGGTGCCCGGACGTGGACCATCGAGGCCGACGAGGTGCGGGAGGTGGTTCTCCGCGATACGGTGACGAGCGCCGACGGACGCACACACCGGGCACGCGTGGCGGTGACGCTGGCCTCCCAGAACCGGACGATTCGCGGCGAGTTGCTCGTCTACTACTGCAACGTGGACGGGTTGTGGGGCTTCGACCGGGCGGCGCGGGCCGATGCGCGCAACTTCACCGTCGCCGAGCGGGCTGCAGTGCTCTACGCCGCGCGCCCGGCACCCGTCGCGCCCGAGGACACGCTCGTGGATCGCCGCCGCGTGCACCTCGATGTGATCGCACGCTACGCGGAGGGCACCTACACCGCGCCTTTCGAACCGTATGCCGACGCAATCGACGACGTGCTGGACCGGCCCCGGCCTTTCTACCGTAAACCGCCCTTTGACAGGGTCCTGAGGGATTCGTTGTATACGGCGCGCATCGACAGCCTCAGTCGCGTGATCGCGCGGCGGTATTTCAACCCATCGTGGACGCTGTTTCTGTTGCAGCCGGGCACGATGCCGAAGGCCGTGCGCGTCCGCGAATCCGAAGCTGCGTTCGACGGGTGCCAGTACCTCACCGGGATCGTCCGTGCCCCGTCCGATGCGGCGGCCCAGGAGGTATCGCTCGCCACCACCTCCAGCGTGATGGGCGGCACCCGGACGCCCGGTCAGGTGCTCGCGCCCGAGGACGAGCGCGTGCTGCTGGGCCTCGCCCGCGACGCCTTCGCGGCCTTAGGTGTCCGCTCCCAGCAACTCGATCGCCTCCGCGTCGGGCGCACGCTGGCCCTCGACCTGACGGGTGACGATCTCGACGACTGGCTCGGCGCGTTCTCCATCGCCCACCCGTCCCTGCCCGGCGTGGCGGCGCACGCCCTCGTGCTGGGCGTCGACCCCAACGCACCGACCCCGCGCGTTATCCTCGAACGCTACGCCGACCCCCACGAGGGCCTGACCGACTTGGCCCTCGAAGGCGCCCTCGACATCGACGGCGACGGGCGGCTCGACCTCATCCTCCGGGAGAGCGGCTACGAGGTCTACCAGTACCTGATCCTGACCAACCCGGGCGGGACGGGCTGGCGTGAGGCGTTCCGGGGCGGTGGCGGGGGCTGCTGAACCGAGCGCGGGCAAGAGGCCGCGTTAGGGAGTAGTGATCTCCACAGGTTCAGGCGCTCATGGGCCATGATTGGGGTCCGGCCAGGCGCACGAGGAGCGCGATGCCGAAGCATCGTACGACGAGCGCAACGCAGCAGGGGCGAAATCAGGCCCATGAGCGGCGATCCGGTTGAAGGGCACTGCGACCTAGGCCAGCATGGTTTCCGCGTGGGCCATCATCTCCGGGGTGTCCACATCCTGCCAGAACCCATCGCCGATGTCGAGGGCGTGCATGCGGCCGGACGCTGCCAGATGGCGCACCCCATCGGACAACGAGGCATCGCCATGGGCCTCGTCAAGGGCCTGGAGCGCGTCCATCAAGCCGTCGGTGCAGACGAAGACGCCGGTGTCCACCGCGTTGAAATCGCTCAAGGTCTTGTCGATGGCGACGATCTTGCCGTCCTCGACGACGGCCTTCGTTGCGTCGTCCATGTCGAAGATGGTGGCGAGCTTGAAGTCCACCAGCAGCGCGGCATGGCCCGGCTCCGGCGTATAGCGCCCGGCCAAGTCCATCACCTCATCGCCGAAGACGTGATCGGCCATCGTGAGAATGAAGGGGCCGTCGACGAAGAAGCGCGCGGCGAGCACCGATAGGCCGTTCTGCTTCGCGTAGCGCTCGTTGAGGGCGAAGACGAGGTCGAGCGGGCCGTCATAGGCCGTTCTAATGCCCGCCTCCATCACGCCTGCATGGTGGCCGAGCACGATCACCACACGGGTGCAGCCCGCTGTCTCCAGGCTGTTCAGCGTCCGCACGATGAGCGGCGTGCCCGCCACCGGCGTCAGCGGCTTGAGGTCGGTGGACGCTACGACGCCCTTCAGCCGCGAGCCAAAGCCCGCGGCCAGCACCACGCCCGTCTTGGGGAGTGCACTCATACGAGTTCGCCTGCGTAGTTCTCCGAGAGGTGCGTGACGGGCTCTTCGCCCATCAGCACGCGCAGCGTGTTCTTGAGGCGGAAGTGCTGGATAAAGATGTCATGCTCCTGCACGTGGCCTTCCTCGACGTGCGGGCCTTTGAAGTAGAACGACAGCCATTCCTGAATGCCTGAGCGCCCGGCGCGCTGCGCGAGGTCGAGGAAGAGCGCGAGGTCGAGGACGATAGGGGCGGCGAGGATGGAGTCGCGGCAGAGGAAGTCCACCTTGATCTGCATGGGGTAGCCGAGCCAGCCGAAGATGTCGATGTTGTCCCAGCCCTCCTTGGCGTCGCCGCGCGGCGGGTAGTAGTTGATGCGGACTTTGTGGTAGAGGTCCTCGTAGAGGTCGGGGTAGATATCCGGCTGAAGGATCGTGTCGAGCACGCCCGTTTTGGTGACCTCCTTGGACTTGAAGCTCTCGGGGTCGTCGAGTACCTCGCCGTCGCGGTTGCCGAGGATGTTGGTCGAGAACCAGCCGCTGATGCCCAGCATGCGGGCCTTCATGCCCGGCGCCAGGATCGTCTTCATGAGCGTCTGCCCCGTTTTGAAATCCTTGCCTGCGATGGCCACGCCTTGCTCGCGCGCGAGCGCTTCGAGCGCGCGGCAGTCGGCCGAGAGGTTGGGGGCACCGTTGGCGTACGGGACGCCCTCCATGAGGGCCGCGTAGGCGTAGAGTTGCGAGGGCGCGATGGCCGGATCGTTGGTGCGGAGGCCCTGCTCAAACGCCTCCACTGTTTCGTGGCAGGCCGAGGGGCGCGTGAACACTTCCGTGGAGCCGCACCAGACCATGACCGCACGGGCGGCGCCGGTCTCCACCATCCGGTTGCGGATGTCGGCACGGAGGCCCTCCGCAATCTCCATCTTGGTAGCGCCCTGCTTGACGTTCGGGCCGTCGAGGTTTTTGACGTAGGCCGTGTCGAAGGCCGCCGTCATCGGCTTGATGGTCCGCATAAAGGCCTCGATGGGTTCGAGATCCTTCTCACTCAGCACGTCGGCGCGCTTGGCTGCGTCGAAGGCATCATCGGCATAGACATCCCAGCCGCCGAATTCGAGGTCGTCCAAGGGGGCGAGGTCGCAGAAGTCACGGATGAGGGGGCTCCGGTTTTCCGAGCGGAGCCCGAGCCGGATCGTCTGCATCTGCGTGAGCGAACCGATTGGCTTGGCGTCGTGGTTGCGAACGCGCTCAACGCCCGCAATGAACGTCGTGGCGACGGCGCCAAGGCCCGGGGTCAGAACGAGCAGCTTGCCTTCGTGGGGAGGTACGGGCATAGAAGTGTGGAATGCGGGGTGGGAGGGAGAGCGCTCGGCAGCAAGCTGCAGAGGGTTGCGTCAGGTCGCCGTCAGCGCGTCGGCGGTGGCGAGGTCCGTGCAGTCCGTGAGGTGGGCGAGGAGGACCCGATTGCACCGCGCCTGCATCAGGCGGAGCACGAGGAGGGCGGCGTTGAGCCCGACGATCTCGAACAGGAAGAAGTAGAGCGGGTTGCCTGCGAGCGCAGCGACAAAGATGGCAAGGGTGCGGTAGTTGGACGAAAGCGCCGACCAGGACTTGACGGCACCTCGGTTGACGCTCCGATAGGCCTCACTCGCGTCCGCCGCGCGCCCGGCCTCCTTGAGGGCGACGAGTCGGGCGATCAGGTTGCGGTCGACCCCCGCCAGGCGGTACTGCATGGTGAAATACGCGAGCTGCACCTGAGCGAAAAACAGGCTCGCGCCCTGCTTTCCCTGCATTGTCGGGCGATACTCCTCCGGCGGCATCGGGCGCGCGGACTTCTTACCAAGAACCCAGTATTCGTATGAATGGCGCTGAAACTCGTAGCTCGTGGCCTGAATGAGGTGGCTGAGCCCTGCGGCGACGGCCAGCCACCAGACCCAGGAGCCAAGGACCTGCGCGGTGGCCAACGTGAGAGCGACATAGACCATCGCAAACGAAACATGGTCCACCAGTCCATCCAGCGCCTTCCCAATCTCTGAGGTCTTGCCGGTGAGCCGGGCCAACTGCCCGTCGGCGCCGTCCAGGACGTGCCAGCCGATCATGAACAGGAAGCCTGCCACGGCCATCTCCCACTGCGCATACTGGAAATAGGCCCAGGCCGCGAGGCCTCCCAGGGCGAGGCCGCCCACAGACACCG
>JABDIZ010000173.1 GCA_013003465.1 Rhodothermaceae bacterium | reverse complement strand
GGCTGTGGAAGTCGAGCGCCTGCCGGTAGTCGCCCATGGCCTGGCAGAGCGCCCCGAGGTCGTTCAGCGCCCGCGACTCGCCGACGGGCTCGCCCATCTCGCGGAAGAGTTGCAGGCTGATCTCGTGGTGGCCGAAGGCCTCGTCGTAGCGGCCGAGTTCGCGCAGCGCCGTCCCCACGCTGCTGTGGGCGCGCCCCTGCCCGATCGCGTAGCCGAGCCGGGTGAACAGGTTGAGCGCCTCCATCCCGTAGTCGAGTGCCTGTTGGACATCGCCGAGTTCGAGGTAGGCCCCGCTGAGGCCGTGGAGCACCCAGCCGACGCTCTGCTCGTCGCCTTGCTCGCGGAGCACGTACAGATTGTCGAGGGCGATGGTGAGGGCTTCCTCGTAGTTGCCGAGGCTGGAGTGCACGCCCGCGAGCGCGCCCCGGAAGGGAAACAGTTCCTCGCGCGCGCCGAGGCTCTCGAAGACGGACAGCGCCTCGGTCAGGCACAGCAGGGCCTCCTCGTGGTCGGAGCGGAGGTAGAACGCCAAGCCTTCCAGCCCAGCCGCGCGGGCTTTTCCGAGCGTATACCCGAGCCGGTCGGCCAGTGCGTGGGCCTCGCGGCTGAGCGCGAGGCGCCGCGGCACCTCAACGAGCGGCAACTCGAACGCGAGCGCGTTCAGCGCGTCCACGCGCGCCTCGCTCTCCTCGCCTTCGAGCGCGGCGAGCTGAGCTTCGAGGGTGTCGACACTGACCTCGGCCATGGGGGTACACGTGAGTGCGGGCGGATGTACGATGGCGCGTCAGGCCAGGTTCACGCCGCCCCGTCGCGTGCCCGATTCGTGAACGTCGGCCTCGCCGCCCGGTACGGCTACTTCCGAAAACGACGAATCAGCGACGCGATCTCTCCGTCCGGCAACGGGAGCGTGGAGGCTGTAGGCGCGGGGTCGGCCGAAGATGTCGCCGCCCTGGGCTGGACCGGGGCGTTGCCCGCACGGTCGCGCAGCCGCGCCTCGATAGTGTCCATCCAACTCCCGTCTCCCGCTGGTGCCCCTGCCGGGGACGGGGCCGACGCCTGCGGCGCCGGGCCACCTTGCGCGGTGTTGAGCGGGGCCGTCTCGAACGCTACCCGCTTGATGTTGAGCAGGTGCAGCGGCGAGATGTTGTCGCTCGTAATGGAGCCACCGACGGTACCCGGGCCGAGTGTCATCGCCGGGAAGAGGTCCGTGGTCATCCCCACCGACCCCAGCGCCGCGACGGTGTTGACGACGATGCGCATGGACGGTTTCTTCAGCGCGAACTGCTCGATCACCCGCTCGCTCTGCGCATGCACCGCCAGCGTGTGCCCGATGCCGCCAAACTCCAGAATCGTGATGCAGCGTTCGCAACCGGCCTCCCACCCGTCGGCGGCGTAGAACGAGAGGATGGGCGAGAGCGTCTCCATCGACAACGGCTCGGCGGGCCCCACCTCGGTGACCTCGGCCACGAGCGCCTTGGTCCCCTCGGACACCGCAAACCCGGCCATCTGGGCGATGCGCGCCGGGCTCTGCCCCACGATCCCCACATTGAAGACGCCGCCGGGCGTGATGATCTGCCGCAGCTTCTCGGCCTCATCGGCTGTGCAAACGTGCGCGCCGTGCTGCCGCAGGGCGTCCAGCAGCCGCGCGCGGATCGGTGCGTCGGCCACGACGGAGCGCTCGGTCGAGCAGAGGGTGCCCCAGTCGAACGCCGTACCGGTGAGGAGGTCGGCCGCCGCTTTCTCGACAGTGGCCGAGCGGTCTACGTAGGCGGGCACGTTACCGGAGCCCACGCCGTAGGCGGGCTTGCCTTTCGAATAGGCCGCGCGCACCATGGCCCCGCCGCCCGTGGCCAGGATCACGTCCGTGCGTTCGTCTTCGAGCAGCGCGTTGGTGCCGTGCAGCGACACCTCGGTCATGCAGCCGAACAAGCCCTCGGGGGCCCCGGCGCTATAGGCCGCCTCGGCCACGACGCGCAGCGCCTCGGCGGTGCAGGCCGTCGCACGCGGGTGCGGGCTCATCACGATCCCACAGCGCGCCTTCGCCGCGATGATCGCCTTGTACATCGCCGTGGACGTGGGGTTGGTGCTCGGGACGAGCGCAGCCACGACGCCCATCGGTGTCGCCACTTCCCAGATAGTCCCCGCGTCGTTCTTGCGGACGATGCCGGCCGTCTTCATGCCCTGCATCCGCTCGGCCAGCGTGCGCGTGGCGAACAGGTTCTTCTGCGTCTTGCTCTCCGGCCGACCAAACCCGGTCTCCTCATGGGCCAGCCGACCAAGGCGCTCGGCCGCCGCCGCCCCGGCCTCGCACATCGCTGCGACGATGCGATCCACGGTCGCCTGCTCCGCTGTCTTGAAGGCATGCTGAGCGGCCGCGGCAGCACGGAGCAGGTCGCGGGCCTGCTGAATCGAGCGAAGATCGGCGTCCATCACAAAAGCAGGTGAGCACCCCGACAGTCTAGTGCGTACGTGGCTCGGAGGCAACCGGGGGTCCCAAAGCGAGACAGCCGCCCCTAAAGCGAGAACAAACCGATATTTATTCGCCCGAACTACCTTCTCGGATATCCGGCTGCGTCATAAAATTGTGCGGGTGTCGCCGACTGAAAGGGCGTCCCGGCTCTCCGGCACACCCCTTGGCCTCCGAACGCCTGAAGCTGGCTCCGATGGCTTCCGTGTGGTTCGGCCTGGTGCCCTTCCGCACGCACCCCTCCCTCTGCCGATGTCTCCTGTGCCTTCTTCCTTTCAACCTTCTGGCGTGGCCCCTGTCGATGCCGTGTGGGGCGGCCTGTTGCGCGGCCACACGTACCTGATCGTGGGGCATGCCGCGGCCGGACGCCTCCGACTGGCCACCGAAATCGTCCGCGCCACCGCCGAGGACGAAGGCCTCTGCGTCTTCGTCTCGCCGCGTGCGCCCGAAGCTCTCGTGCGCGAAGCCCAGGCCATCGGCTTCGACCTGACGACGGCCTACCAGGCCGGACACGTCCATCTCCTGCGGACCCCTCCGGCCTCTGACCTCGCGGCCCTCGGCGACGACCGGCTGGCCCATGCCCTCCTCGACCTGGCCGACCAGGCCCGCGCCCAACAGGCCCGTCGCCTCGTGGTGGAGGACTTTGCCGCCTTCGTCCAGTTTCATACCTTCGACGCCTTCGCCAGCGCCTTCAAGCGCTTCGTCAACACGATGAGCGCGCTGCAGATCACGCTCGTGCTCGGTTTTGGCGAACCGGCGACGATCAACTCCGAACAGTTGCTCACGTACCTGCAAGGCCGCGTGGCCGCAACCGTGCGCATCCGCCAGCATGCCGAGGGCGCCACGCACCTCGAGCTCATCCCCGGCACGGCCCACGCAGGCGCCGCGGAGGAGATGCGCTGGACGACACCCGCACCCATGGAAGACCATGCCTCACCGGAGCCCCTCGCCGCACCTGCACTTACCGAAACGGCCACGCACTCGGCTGACTTGACTGAACCGACGGGCTCCGACGGGTTTTCGGCCCCGCACGACATGGACATGCATCCACCCGACCTCATGGTTCCCTCCCCAGACCTCTCGGCGGATGCTGTGCCGAGCGAGCCAGCCGAGGAGGACTCGCTCGCCGACGTGGAGCTGACGCCCATCACCCCCATTGATCCCGCTGAAGCCCCGTTCCCCGTCGAGCCCGATCACGACCGCTTCGCCAGCACCATCGACCTCGACCTGTTCGCGCTCGGCCACTTCGTGGACTCTCGTGCGCACGGCGGCGACTCGGCGCCGCCGTACGTCGAAGCCGACCCAGTGCTCTCGACCTCGACGCCCCCTTCATCGCTCGAAGGGACGGCACTCGCCATTCACGAAGCGGCCTACCCGGAGCTGTTCCGCGGGGCTGCCGTGGCGGCCCCACCGGACGAACCCGCCCAGGCGTTCCAGCAAGCACTGACGGAGGCCTTTGCCCGCCGGGAGCCCCAATCCTTCCTCGTCCTCGCCTTGCGGATGGACCCGGCCGGCCGCCATGGGGATCTCTTCCCCGCCGTGGCCCAGTCGCTCAACCGCGCCATTGGCGCCGACGGCACGCTCTACGGGCATACGACGACAGGGCGCCTGCTGACGCTCATGCCGGGGACGAACACGGACACCGCCCAGACTCTTTTCGCTGCCCTCAAGACCGACCTGCAACGGATTGCGCCAGCGCGCGCCGACGATGCCCTCCTCAGCATCAGCGCAATGGTGATCCCCGACGGCAAGCCCTTCGCGTCGGCTGAGGAGTTGATGGCCTACGTGGCCTAGCGAAACGGCCGTTCGCGGCCGAGCATCTGCACGAGGTCGGTTACGCCCACGGGGCCATGCCGGTAGAGAAACGGTTCGCCGTAGGTCGCACCGATGCGGTAGCCGTATACCCGCGCCCGCGCTTCGACCCAGTCGAAGAAGCCCTTGTTGGAGATGAATGTCTCGGGCTCGCCGTCATCGTAGGCCGGGTTGTAGAACTGGCTCGCGAAGGCCTGGAGCGCCGCCACCCGCTGGTCCCAGACGTCGGTCACATCCACTACGAACGTCGGCTCGAAGGTGAGCGACTGCATGTAGTGGAGCACGTGATGCGGACGCCACGGCGCCTGCACGGCGCCTGCCTCATCGGTGGTCTCGATCTTGGCGAGGCCGCTGTAGAAGAGGGCATCGGTAGCCAGGTTCGCCGCGGCCGGATGGTCGGGGTGCCGGTCCTCGGGCGCGTTGATGAGCACGATGGCCGGGCGATAGCGGCGGATCGCCCGGATGAGCGCTCGCTGGTTGGCCTGCGTATTGGCGATGTCGCCGTCGGGCAGCCCCAGGTTCTCTCGCGCGACCACGCCCAGAATCTCCGCCGCACGCTGCGCTTCCTCGGCGCGCTGCTCGGGCGTACCGCGCGTGCCGAGTTCACCGCGCGTGAAGTCCACGATGCCCGTTCGGTAGCCCTGCTTCGCGAGGAGGCACATCGTCCCTCCCGCGCAGAGTTCCACGTCGTCCGGGTGCGCCGCGAGGGCGAGCACGTCGAGGGCGGAGGCATTGGTCATGAGGATATCGGAAGTCGAGAGGTCAGGATTCAGAGTCGGCCTGGATTTCCATGGCATGCGCTGCACGCTCCTGGCCTTTGGCACGGCGGGCGTACCACCTCATCACCGGCGTTACGGAGAACCCGTGGAGCACGACGCTCGCGGTGATGGCCAGAAGGACCACACCGAGAATCTGGCCAGAGAAGAGGTCGTAGACGCCGTGGTTTTCAGCGTACATGAGGTAGTAGATCGAGCCGATCCCCCGCAGGCCGAACCACGCGATGAGGTGGCGCTGGAGCCCGGTGGTCGGCGAGCCGAGGAGGCCCATCCGCACCGCCACCGGTCGAATCACGAAGAGCAGCACCCCGACGAAGGCGAAGGCCGCAAGCGAGAAATCGGCGTAGGTCAGGAGTGCTCCGACCAGAACCACGAGCACCACGCCGCCAATCCGCTCGAGTTGTTCGACGAAGCCGAGTACGGCGGAGGCCATGTAGGCCGGGGCCACTTTGGCATCCACGGCGACCTCCTCCGCCTCCCCGCCGAGAGCCATCGCTTCTACATCTTCAGCCGGACGCTCCCCGGTGTGGCGTCGCTCCTCGAAACGGAGGGCGAGGCCTGCTGCAAACACGGCGAGAAAGGCGTACGAGTGCACCAGCAGAGCGAGCCCGTAGCTCAACGCCACCAGCCCGAGGGCGAGGAAGTCATCGAGCCCAACGGCCTCCTTGTGCTCGCGCCGGAGGTACACCACCAGCCGACCGACGGCCAGGCCCAGCAGCGCGCCGACGCCAAGGCCGCCTACCACGGCCCACACCAGGTCCACGGCTATCCATCTCCAGCCGTAGGCACCGAGTTCGTGAAGCCCGAGCAGGCCCAGGCCGAGCATGATGAACGGAAAGGCGGCACCATCGTTGAACCCGGCCTCGCCCGTGAGGCTGAACCGAAGCCGGTCTCGGTCGTCCGGGTCCGTGATCTGGACGTCCGACGCGAGCACCGGGTCGGTCGGCGCGAGGACGGCACCGAGCAGGATGGCCGCCCCGATCGGGAGACCTAGGAGGAGCGACCCGGCCAGCGCAACGAGCCCTACCGTAATCACCATCGACACCGTAGCGAGGCGAAGGGGGAGGCGCCAGCGACCGTCATGCAGCGGCGTCCGCAGCTTGAGCCCAGCCGCAAACAGCGAGAGGATCACGGCGACCTCCGCCAATCGCTCCAACACCGCTGCCTGCTCGATGGGGTCGATCATGAGCAGCCCCACGCCGAGCGGACCAATGCCGACGCCGACGAGCAGGTACAGCTGCGCTGCTGAGAGCGGCAGGCGCCGGAGCACGGAGCCCGCCAGCGCCATCAGCGTCAGCAGCAGCCCCGCGACGACGAACCAGTACGTAAAGGTGAGGGCGAGCACGTCGAACCGCTCCAGACGAATCAGGTCAGTTTGAGCGCGAGCTGCAGGAAGTCGTTGGCCTGCCCGAGCACCGTATAGCGAATGCCGTAGGCGTGCACGAACTCCGTGAATGCCTTGAACTCGTGCATCGGCACGCCGAATTCGTCGAACAGAAGCACGTCGCCCGAGCGGAGCACAGGCGCAAGACGCGTCAGCACGAACAGGGTAGACGAGTACAGATCGGCGTCGAGGTGGATCACGAGGCGACGACCCGCAGGACGAGCTGTGAGATCCGACTCGGCGAGGAACAGCCCGAGCGTGTCCTGAAAAAAACCGGCGATGAAGCGCGCCCGTGGATCGTCTACATCCGGCACCTGTCCCTGGGTTGAAAAGGCTCCCGCCTTGATCGGCCCGAAGTCTTCCGGCAGGCCCGTGAACGTGTCGAAGCCGACGAAGCGTGAAGCGAGGTCGGTGTTGTGGTTCAGCCACCACGTGAACGACTGCCCGCCCGCCACGCCAAACTCCAGGTAGTCGATGGGCTCGTTCAGACGCTCGGCGTCCAGTACGTATGCATAGAGCCGCTCGCGCTTGTCGTAGCGGAAGTCCGGCTCCTCGTGATCTGCGCTGAACGGCAGCTCTCGGTGGCTGTGCGCCCATTCGGCCAGCCGGGCAAGGTAGCCTGCTTTGAGGAGCGTCCCGCTCGTCGGCGCCGCCGCTCGCGCCGCGCCGGAGCGGAGCAGCGCGACTTTGATGCGACGGGCCAGCGGGCGTTTCTTCAGCATCGGCGTTACCCGACGACAAAGTTCACGAGGCGACCCGGCACCACGATCTCCTTACGAATCGTCTTACCGTCGAGGTGCCGTTGCACATTCGCGACACCCTTCGCCGCGTCGAGAACGTCTTTCTTCTCCGCACCGGCCGGGACGGTCACGGTGCCACGGACCTTGCCGTTGACTTGCACGGCGATCTCTTTCGTGTCCGATACGAGCAGGGCCTCGTCGTACTCCGGCCACGAGGCATACGCCAGTGACTCTTCGTGACCCAGGATGCCCCACAGCTCTTCAGCGAGGTGCGGTGCGAACGGCGCGAGTAGGAGCACGAAAGACTCTGCTACAGCGAGAGGCACGTGCTCCCAGCGATTCGCTGCGTTGACGAACTCCATCATCGCGGCGATGGCCGTGTTGAAGCGCAGCCCGTCGATGTCCTCCGTCACTTTCTTGATGGTAGCATGCAGCACGCGCAACTGCTCCTTCGACGGCTCCGCGTCAACGACCTGTGGTGCACGCGCGCCGGTGTTGGCTTCGCCTTTCCCTTCGGGATTTTCGTCCACGAGCAGCCGATAGGCCCGCGCCAGGAACCGATGGACGCCCTCTACCGAGCGCGTATTCCACGGCTTGACCTGCTCCAGCGGCCCCATGAACATCTCGTAGAGGCGCAGCGAGTCCGCCCCGTATTCCTCGATGATGTCGTCCGGGTTAACCACATTGCCTCGGCTCTTGCTCATCTTGTGCGCTCGCGCCTCAACCCGGACCGACGGGTCGACCGTGAGTACGAAGCCGTCACCACGCTTCTCCACTACGTCCTCCTCCACGTTGACCGCGACGAGGAACGCCCCGTCCCGCTCGTCCACATGCGTATGGGTGAGCCCTCCGTTGCGGCGCTCGATCTCAGCTTCGACCGCGTGCTCCGCGGACACCCAGGCGTGACGCCCGGCCTCGCCCCCGATGGTCTGGTAAGCAGTGTATTCCATCTCGCCCAGGATCATGCCCTGGTTGACGAGCTTCTGGAACGGCTCGGGCGTGGACACAACGCCCATATCGTAGAGCACCTTGTGCCAGAAACGCGCGTAGAGCAGGTGGAGCACGGCGTGCTCCGCCCCGCCTACGTAGAGATCCACCGGCATCCAGTACTGCTCCTTCTCGGGCGCAACCAACTGCGCATCATTGTGCGGATCCATGTAGCGGAGATAATACCAGCACGAGCCTGCCCACTGCGGCATCGTGTTCGTCTCGCGTCGTGCAGGCTGGCCGCCCACGGTGGTGTCGACCCACTCCTCGATGGTCGCGAGCGGGCTCTCGCCCGTGCCGGAGGGGGTGTAGGTCTCGACCTCCGGCAGCGTCACCGGCAGATCGGTAACGGGCTGCGGCCGGAGCGTTCCGCTTCCGTCGTCCACGTGGACGATGGGAAACGGCTCGCCCCAGTAGCGCTGCCGGCTGAAAAGCCAGTCGCGGAGCTTGTAGTTGGTCTGCGCTCGCCCGATGCCGTTGTCCTCCATCCACACGATGATGGCAGCCTTCGCGTCGGCCATGTCGAGGCCGTTCAGG
>JABDIZ010000169.1 GCA_013003465.1 Rhodothermaceae bacterium | reverse complement strand
ATCTCGACCTGTGTCAGGAGCGGGACGAGTCCGGGCGCAGCCGATCGAGCCAACGCCGCTTCGCCGTGATAGGCGTAGAAGCGACACACGCCTGCTACATCGCCAACTTCCTCAAACGCATTGTAGCGCGCCTTGCCTCCTTCCAACTGGATTAGATCTAGGGCCTCTTCCTGTCGCTCGAGGATGAGGTCGTGATAGCGTTTGAACACGCGTGCGCGCGAAGCGAAGGGTAGCGCCGCCCAGGCCCGCTGTGCACGGCGCGCGCGATTGAAAGCGTACGTCATGTCCTCGGGTGCTCCGGCGGGGAGCGTAGCGATCAACTCGCCCGTGAATGGGGCACGGACGGCCATCGTTTCGCGGTCCACGTCGCCGTCGGCGTAGGTGGCGACGGTGCCGAGTTCATATAAACGCTCCGCGGAAAGGCGGGGAGGGAGCGTCGGCAGATGGCCGTTACCGATGTGGAGCGTGGCGAGAGCAGCAGAGGCAGGAATGAGATCAAGCAGTCGAGGGCGGGGGGAAGGCGCGGGCGAGGGCGCGGAGGGCAACGAGCAGGACGAGCGGCAACGCGGCGGCCGGGAGGGCTTGCGGGAACAGCACCCAGCCCAGCGCCGTGGCGAGGGCGGCGAGTCCGGCAACGCCGAGGTAGCCGCGCAGGCCTTGCGGCAGGGTGTTCTTATGGAGCCACCGTGCCGCGACGAGGTGCGGCGGCCAGGCCCAGAGCAGGTTCAGGTTTGGACCCGTCACGCGGTGCTCCGTTCCGAACCAGAGGAAGGCAAGGAGCAGTCCGGCCAGCCCAATCACGGCAAAGAGCAGCCCGTCGGCGCGGCGCCCCGCCTTCGAGCCCGTCCGCTTTTGGAGGCGTCCCCAGACCGTCATCGCAAGGCCGAGCGCCAGGAGGCCCCACGTCAGCAGGAGCGGCCAGGGTAACGCTCGCTCCGCCGGTTCGTAGCCGGGCACGGCAACGAGCGTATCCGTCTGGACCACGAGGCGCTGTCCGCCGACCGTGGCGCCGTCGAGTTGCTGCATCAGTTCGACGGGCAGGAAGGTGGCCTCGCGGGGTGTGGCTTCGCGGTCGGTGGGAAGGCCGAGGCCGAGGTTGATGCCCAGCGCCAGCAGTGGATCGCCGACGATGTACGGCGCGATCAGGGTCCGGAAGGTGCCGGGCGGCTCGTCCGTCGGCAGGCTGAGGCGCGGCTGCCCGGCGGCCACGAGGGCGCTGTCGAGCGCGACGAGGAGGCGCGTGGAGCAGTTGTCGAAGAAGAAGTCGTAGCGGTAGGCGCGGTTCTCGGGGAGCGCGTTGGTCTCCAGCATCGCATAGAGCGCCCGCGCGGCCTCGGGCGGCAGCGCCAGCCGCTGCTCGATCATGGGCCGTTCGAGGAAGGCGTACTTGTCCACCTCGTAGGCCATCGGCGCCGTGTCGAGCAGGTAGTCGAGTTGGCCGCGCGCGAAGCGGAGGATGAAGAACGGCTGCGCGAAGTCGAACGTGCCGAAGTTGTAGGTGCGGTCGAGGCCGAGCGCGGGGTCGGCGATGCGGAAGGCGCTGTGGCCGAAGAGGCTGTAAACCTCCTCGCCCGGCAGCATCGTCAGGAGCGACACCTGCGCCGAGTCGGAGAGGGCTGCAGCAGGCTGTGCACGCAACGGCAGCGCTCCAATGACGAGCGCTCCGAGGAAGGCGAGAAAGACAAAGCGATGCATGGGGCGCGAAGATAGCCGCATTGCTTGCTGCATCGGATGACATTGCGCCCAGGCGATGAGGAGTCTATTTTGGTACGAGTTATTGCAAATCAAAGGTTTACGCTGTGAATCATGGAGGTGTCGACACGATCCGTCTTCGGACGGACCTAGGAGCTTGGCTGTTGGTGCTGCTGGTCGT
>JABDIZ010000299.1 GCA_013003465.1 Rhodothermaceae bacterium | reverse complement strand
TAGGTGGCACAGAGCAGGGGCGAATGTGCCCGTTTGCAAGGGCAAGGCGCCTACCCGTTGCAAACCGGGGGTCTATTGGTGGAGCGCTTGCGGGTATAGGGGGCAATGCCCCAAACTGTGGGTCGTCCGCAGCGGCTGCTCCCTCCGCGTCGGTCTGCTCTCTCCCCCGCCCCCGCCCACCTCCGCAGACCCTTAGGTTTCATGCCGCAGACGCTACTGGCGCTCTTCGCTCTCGTCCTTCTGTCCACGGTCGCCCTCGGACAACAACGCCACGCCGCTACGCTCGACCGCGGTGCCGAGGAACGCGAGTTCGAACTCGCCGGGACCGACCTCGCCCGCGCCTGGCTCGCCGCCGTAACCGAGCGCGCCTTCGACGAGGCCGACATCGGCCGCGCCGGGCTGCGCTTTACCACGGACTCGCTGACGGTCACGGCCGACTTCGGCCCCGACCTCGGCGAGACCTCACCGGCCACCTACGACGACGTGGACGACTTCGACGGCTTCGCCCTGGCTGACTCGGTAGCCTGGGACGCAGGCTTCCTGCCTTTCGATGTGAGCATCGCGGTGCGCTACGTCTCCGCCACCAGCCCTGACGTGGTAGCGGGCTCGCCGACGCTCGCCAAAGAGATCGCCGTAACGATCCAGGAGCGCTCCCCGAACCTGCAGGAGCGGCGCCCGGTCAGCGGCACGCTGCGGGCCATCGTCTCGCCGACGGCCCAGCGGGGCTTCTAACCCCCTCGACCCACCACGGTCCGCCAAGGCCGGGGGGCTGGATCCGCCAGCCAGCCCTCCGGCTCCTTCCGCCACCCTGTCCCCCGCCCCATGGTCGCCTGGCTCGATCACCTCGCCGCTGTCCTCATTGGTTCCGTCATTCTCGTGGTGCTCATGCTGATGCAACAACGCACGCGCCAGCATACCGTCGAGGCGACGGTCAATCAGGTGGTGCAGGCCCGCGCCCATGCGTTCGTACGGCTGCTGGAACGCGATGTCGAGAACATGCGCACGGAGGCGCAGGCGCTGAACGCGCTCGGCACCTACACGTGCGCCGTCAGCCGCGACACGAGCGGCCGCACGACGGCCTTCACCTTCCCCACCCTGCTCGACCCCGACCAGGGCCCCACCTCTCCCGTCGGGCACGTCACGTACCGGCTGGAAGCCGCGGGCGACAGCGTGCGCGTGGGCGAAGCGATCAGCCCGCTCTTCCGCATCGTCCGCGAGGAGGACGACGGCAGCATCACGATGACGGCCGGCGGCAGCGGCGAGACCATCGTCGGCTTCGACGTAGCGCTCTTTGCCTTGCGCTCCGCCGCGCCCACCTTCACCTGCCCCGACAACCTCAGCCGCGTCCGCCTGGAAGTGCAGGCGGCGGTTGAAGGCCCGGCCCAGCAGGCCGCCGACCAACGCGCTACGAGCCGTCACACGCTCACCCGTCATGGCTTCACCTTCCGCCCGTACAACCGTACGAGCGGCTAAGCGTCTCCGACGCTTTCTCATCCTTCCCCGGACCAGCCCGCACCCGCCGTTATGGGCAAACTCACGCTACTCTTCGTGCTCGCCGCCTCGCTAGGCGGCTCGATGCTCCTCGCCACCAGCCAGACTACCGCCGTCGACGCGGCGCGCAACACGAGCGGCGTCCAGGCCGATGTGCTGGCCCGCGAACTCGCGGCCAGCGGACACCGCCTCGTGGTCGGTGCCGCCGTAAGCGAAACAGGCTTCCGCCCGACGGCACCCTTCGGCACCATGGATTTCGACGGCGGCACCATTCGCCTCGACAGCTACACCGCGACGACGGACTCGCTGCTCTTCGAATTGACGGCCTTCCACAGCGGTGCCACGCACCAACTGCAAAGCACCTACACCTGGACCGAGGCCGACTTCCCCGGTCCGCTCTGGCTCGACGCCCCCTACGTCAGCGCCGTGCTCGATCCCAGCGCGACCGTCTCGGGCGGCCCGGAGAACCGACCCACCTATCTGGACCGCCGCCGCTTCTACGACCTCCGCCTCGAATCGCTGCTCAACTTTGGGCAGATGACCGATTCGCTCAGCACCCAACTCGCGGCGGTCAACGGCGCAGGCGGGACGCTCAACGTCCCCGAGAACATGGCGACGGTCATCAACGCCGCGCACGCCCCCACGCTCGAAGCGCTCTACTTCGACGCGCACGATGCCATCGCGGCACAGGATGCCGTGTTCATGACGCCCGTGACCCTTGATGACGCATTGACCTTCGGTAGCCTTGCCGATCCGCGCATCCTCTACTACCAGCAGGGCCTCACCCTCGCCGCCGGGGCCGACCTGCGCGGTTCTGGCCTCCTGCTCGTCGAGGGCAACTTCGAGATGCAAGCCGGGGCCGCGTTGGACTGGGACGGCCTCATCCTCGTCCACACCGACGACGACTACCTCTCGGTTTCTCTCGACGGGACCCTCAATCTGCGAGGCTCGCTGCTCGTAGACCAGGTGGGCGCACCACCCGGCGGCCACATGGACCTCACCATCATGCGCGACCACAACGCCGTCTGGGCCGAGGCAAAAGGCGTCGAAACGCAGACTGGCCCGATCCGCCCGTGGCACCGCCACACGCACAAATTCGATATCAAGACGGGCGGGCGGATCGCCTACTTCCTCGAGGGCGGCAACCCCGGCCGCCACGACACGGGCAGCTACCACCGCACCCGCTTCTACGACACGCTCGACCTCCTTGACGACGAGGAGATGGTCCTCGAACTCGCCAACCCGGACATGCACGGCATGAGCCGCTACACGCTGACGCTTGACGAGGGCGGCACCGAGACCATTCAGATTGGCGCGGTCAAGCACGGCTTCGGCGCCCTCGCCGACGGTACGCCGTTCCGTACCCGCCCCTTCCGCGCCAGCGACCTGGAGACGTTCACCGTTGAGATCCGCAGCCTGCGCCTGCTCTCGTACAAGCCTAACAACCAGAACTGCGGCCCGCACCTCTCCATCGTCGAGTGCGGCGACCGGCCGCAGGGCGTCGGCGGGCACTACGACCGCGATGGCGCCCTCACCGCCCGCATCCGCCGCGCCAGCGACGACGCGCTGCTCTACGAGGCGGCGATGTACTGGCACTGGAAGGAATCGGAGGCGGCTGAGGATGCCGCCGAGGAAGAAGCCTGGCGCCAGCGCATCGAGGACGGCGAGGCTTTCGGTACGCGCTTCACCATGGGCGACGGCATCAACGTGACGTTCGACCTCAACGCCATCCGCCCCATCGGGCACCGGCTGGGCTTCCTCGGCACCGAGCTCGTCCATACGGGCACATGGGCCGAGCACTGGAGCCACAACGAGTCTGGTGCGCCGGGGCTCGGCGACTGACCAGCAGTACCGTTCGCCGAACAGCGGACGGTAGGGGGAATAATGCGGAGGGGCGCAGGTTGACTGCGTCCCTCCGCGTGTTTGTAGAACCTATCCGCAAACCCCTCTCGGCTTCGCCTGGCTGCACGATCGCTGTCGGCGTTGCGCTGCATCGCCGATGCTTCCGCATCGCCTGCTTCACGCCCCTTGCTCAGCATTCGTTCGCTCAGGCTCCGCTGATCGAGACGGATTCCCGAATAGATTCTTGGCAGAACGGGCCGACGGCCCCGGCGTACCAGCGCCCTCACCTGTTTGCCCCGCCCCGCGCATGGAGCCCATCCTCGACCTCTCCACCATCCCCGCCGATCACAAAAGCGGCTACGTCGCCCTCGTGGGCGCACCCAACGTAGGCAAGTCCACGCTGATGAACCGGCTATTGGGGACCAAGCTCTCCATCGTGACGGAGAAGCCGAGCACGACACGCCACCGCATCCTCGGCATCCTCTCCGACGACGCCTACCAGATCATCTTCCTCGACACGCCCGGCGTCATCCGCCCCAAGTACCGCCTGCACGACCTGATGCTCCAGGACGTGGACCACGCCCTCGCCGATGCCGATGTGGTCGTCTTCCTCGCCGACGCCACCGCGCCCCAGCCGACGTACGACGCGAAGAACGCCGTCGAGCGGCTCGACCGGGCGCATGCGCCGCTGCTGCTCGCGCTCAACAAAATGGACCTGATCGCCACCGAGCAGGCCCTCCCGCTCGTGGAGCAGTACACCGCGCTGAAGGCCTTCGAGGAGATCATTCCCATCTCGGCCAAGAAGGGAACGGGCCTCGACGCGCTCTTCGCCGAGATTCTTGAGCGCATCCCACACGGACCGCCCTATTACCCGAAGGACCAACTCTCGGAGCACCCCGAGCGCTTCTTCATCGCTGAGATTGTCCGTGAGGCCGTGTTCAAGCGTTACCGCGATGAGGTCCCGTACTCGACGCAGGTCAACGTCATGCAGGTCGAAGAGCGGGAGGACGGAAAGGACCTCGTCGCCTGCGAGATCGTCGTCGAGCGCGATTCGCAGAAAGGCATCCTGATCGGCAAGGGCGGGCAGGCGCTCAAGCACCTCGGCGCGGACGCCCGCCGCGGGATCGAGGCGTTCCTCGGCCGCGAGGTCTTCCTCCAACTCCACGTCAAGACGCGCGCCGACTGGCGCAACCGCGAAGGATTCCTTCGCTCCTTCGGCTACGGCCGCTGAGTCAATCAGCCACCTGCATCCCCAGCCCCTCGGTCAAGGGAATGCGCATGGCATCGGGCACATCGCCACGGACGGTGAAGCGTCCCCAGACGCGCCGCCTGGGATAGGTCTTGCGAATATGCTGGAAGGCCGCGCCGCGGTGTTCGGGGTCGGCTTCAATGACCGTGGCGCGGAAACGGGCATCGTCGGCGCGCAGGTCATAGGCCTGCTGGGTGAGGTGGTGCAGCCAGCGCGCTTCCGCCTCAGCAGTGAGGACATCGGGCAAGAGGGGTGCCTGGAGCACAAGCGACTCTTCGGGTGATGGCGCGAGGACGGCTTCCACATCCCAGGGCGCGGGTGGCGCGACGCTCTCCGCGGCGAGCCACTGTCGCAGCGCCTCCTCCAGCATCCGCGTGCCTTCCACCTTGCCATCGAAGGAGTAACCCGCGATGTGCGGCGTGGCGATGTCCACCCGACGCGCTAGACCACTATCGGGCGCGGGTTCTCCTTCCCACACGTCGAGAACTGCGGCCCCCATGCGTTCATGGTAGAGCGCATCCGCGAGGGCCTGGTTGTCGACCACGGCCCCCCGCGCAGCGTTGAGGAGCCAAGCCTCTGGTTTTAGGCGCTCCAGTTCATAGGCACTGATGAGATGTCTCGTCGGGTACTGCGATTCGGCAGCAGTGGTCAGTGGCGTGTGCAGGGTGATGATATCGGCCTCATCCAGCATCACCTCCAGCGGAATGAACGGATGGGCCTCGCCACGCGCGTCGGCGGCATCGGCGAGTGGCGGATCGGCTGGTAGCACGCGCAGCCCAAGGGCTTCGGCACGCTGGGCCACGCGCGATCCGACGTGGCCATAGCCCACTACACCCAGCGTCTTCCCACGCAGCCCCGTCCTTCGATTCGCCGCGAGTAGCAGCAGCGCCGCCAGCACGTACTCCACGACCGATTCGGCGTTCGAGCCCGGCGCCGCCGCGAAGCCGATTCCGGCCTCAGCGAAGGCATCCGTATCGACATGATCCGTACCGGCTGTCGCGGTGCCCACAAACCGAACCGGGGTTCCTCTAAGCCATTCGGCCGTGACGGGCGTGGCGCTGCGGACGAGCAGCACGTCGGTGTCCATCAGGTCAGCCCGTGTGATGGCGCGGCCCGGCATCGTGCGCACCGTTCCGAAGCCAGCGAAGGCGATCTCGGCAAAAGGGATGTTTATATCGGCGAGGAGGCGAAGGGGAGACATGCGTGGTGGACAGGGCTGTGCATAATAACGGGCAGCGCAACCGCGGATATACCGCTTCGTAGGCGCCCCATGAAAGCTAGACGCTGGCCTCACACGGACTTGACACCCTCTACACAGACGCGCTCTACTTTTATCCCCGAATCATCCTCTCTGTGCGAATTGGCCGGTGCGCCGCACGGCGAAACACCCGACTGAATCGCCCTGCTGGTCGTCTTCACCTTCCGTTCACTCGTCCCC
>JABDIZ010000088.1 GCA_013003465.1 Rhodothermaceae bacterium | reverse complement strand
GTCATATACAGCCTACGATACAGCCTACGATGCGTCCGCCACAAGCTCCAGGTCCTGCCATGCGATTGCTCTTACTGCCGCTCTTTCTGCTCCTCCTCCTCAGCACCGGTTGCAAAGGTAGCGAGGGCGCTGCCGATGAAGGGACCGACCCCGCAACCATCCTGGAGGTGGAGAACCGCAACTTCAACGACATGAACATCTTTGTGCTGCGCGGCGGGCAGCGCCTCCGGCTCGGCTCCGTCACCGGGGGCGGCACGCGCGAGTTCGTGCTTCCGCCATACCTGGTCAACAGCGGCGGTGCCCTCCGTTTCCTCGCCGACCCCGTGGGCGGCACACAAACGCCGGTGACGCAAGAGATGAGCGTCTTCCCCGGCGACGTGGTCCGGCTCACCATCCCCTCGTTCTGAGGTGTCACGCCCCGTCACACCCCGTCACGCCCGGTCACTCCCCGACCGTGAGGAGGAAAGCGTCGCGCTCGGCGGCAAGGGTATCGGGGTAGACCTCGCGGTCGTACTCCGAGTGGTTCTCGTCGCGCTCATAGAGGATCGTGAGGGCGCGGTCATACCAACGTAAAGCGTCGGCGCGGTAGCGTTGGCGTTGGGGGCCGCGCGGTGCCGCGAGGGCCAGGGCGCGGTAGGACTGGGCGGTATAGGCATACGTCGCCGCCAGATTCCCCCGCACCACCGCACTCTCTTCGACGATAGAGACCAGCTCTTCGTAGGTACGAATGCCTTCGAGGCATATCTTCAGCGCCTCCGTCAGCCGCTCGGCCCGAAGCAGGACCCGGCAAAAGAGCCGTTGGCTGTTGCCCAGCATGTTGCCAATCGAATGGTTTTGCGGATTTCTCGCATACATCTGCCCGTAAAACGTCGTCGCTTTTTGGTACGCCTCCAGCGAGGGCTCGACGCGCCCCAACTGCCCCATCAACCTCCCGAGCGAACTATAGGAACGCGCCACCGCTTCGTGGGCCTTCTGGTTCGAGGAGTCGGCAAGCACCATCGCCTCGGCATACTGAAGCGAGGTCTCGTTGGGTACCACCGACTGCTCGACGTGCCCGAGCGCCTGATGCATCACGCCGATGTAATCGTAGCACACATGCAGCCCATACTGCACACGGGGCTGGGTCGGGTAGCGGCGTTCGAGGGCGTGCAGATGCGCGAGGGCTTTGTCGTCGATCAGCGCGAGGGCCTCGGCATACCGCCCCGAGAAGCGCAGCCCGTCGATCAGGTACGAGTAGGCGCGCCAGAGGTGCAGAT
>JABDIZ010000063.1 GCA_013003465.1 Rhodothermaceae bacterium | reverse complement strand
CCATCGACTACGAGTGGTTCCTCAGCGCCGACGGGACCACCTGCCACATCTGCGAGAAGTATGCGGACTCGGCTGCGGCCCTCGAGCACCTCGGCAACTTCGGCGCGAACTTCGCCGAGCGCTTCCTGGCCTGCTTCAGTCCGACTGCTTTCCACGTCTACGGCGAGCCGAGCGACGAGGTACGGGGTGTGGCAGACGGTTTCGGCGCGGTGTACCTGGGACCGATCGGCGGCTTCAGCCGCTAGCAATCAGGCGCTCGAACTCCTCGGAGCGTCCCTTGGCCCGGTCCAACATGCGGCCGAAGTCCGCGCGCCCCCGGAGCTCGTCGTAGAAGGGGCAGAGCCGCCCGTAGTAGTTGTGGTCGTAGAAGCCGAGCGTCACAGCCCGATCGAGAAGCTCTACCGCGTGATCGTGGTCGCCGGCCATGGCGTACGACTCGGCCAGGTGGAATGTGTGGTGCCCGTCTAGAGCGAGTTCGTCGACGGTCGACAGCAGCTCCAGCGCCTCCTCCCGACGGCCGTCCAGGGCGACGAGCAGGCCGCGAAGTTGAGCCGTGTACGGAAAGCCTGCGGCATGTTCGGCCAGCCAACGCGCTTCCCGCTCCGCGTCTGAGTACTGTCCGACCAGCGTGTAGTGGTAGCCGAGGGCCCAGTGGAAGATGAGCGCCATGGGCGCGAGCCTCACCGATTCCTCCATCGAGGCCAACCCCTCCATGGGGCGCCCCTGAAACCAGCTGTTCGCTGCCACGAGTGCGTGCGCCATGAACGACATCGGATCGCGGGCAACCCACTCCAAGCCCGTCCGTGGATCGGTACGGCCCGCGGCCTGGAGGGCGATGCCGTGGAAGAAGCGGACGTCACCGTCTGTCGGATCGAGTTCCATGGCCCGACGCAGAGACTTGACCGCCATCACCTGATCTCCGCGCTCGTACCCCAGGAAGCCCAGGATGGCGAACCCGTACGGCCGATCCGGAGCGGCCTCGATGAGGGCCCGCGCCTCGCCCTCGATTTCCTCCATGAGCGACTCCTCCCGGGACGCTCCGGTTCGAAGAAGCATGACCTTGGCCATGGTCCTCAAGGCCCGGAGGGCTGGCACTTCGCCTTCGAGTTCGATGGCGTGGGCGATGAGCGGTTCGGCGCGGGCCAGGTCGT
>JABDIZ010000289.1 GCA_013003465.1 Rhodothermaceae bacterium | reverse complement strand
TCACAGCCCCGTTCACGGCGCTCCCGAACACCCGCTACCGCTTCGAGGCCACGCGCTCTGACGGCGCGGTTTCTAGCGTCGAGGTGACGACGCCGCCGATTGCCAACCCCAGCGTAGGCTCGCCGATTGCGAGTGCCACCGATGTGATCTACCCCATCTTCTTCCCACAGGCCCCCCAGCTCAACACGCCGTCCATTACCCTCACCATCACAGGCGTACCAAGCATGCCACAGGATACGGTAGACGTCTCGTTTGCCTACCCTGGGCGGGCAGAAATGTCGGGCACCGGCTGGACCGTACCGGTGGAGTTCGTCTCGGCCGTACGGCCGTTCTTGGTGGAAGAGGGCCTGCTGGGTGTCACGCTCGTCGAGATTACTCTCAACGGCTTTGTGACCAACCCCGAGTGGGTGGTTCCCGTCGGCGGCTTCGATCCCGATATCATCGTCGAGCCCGGTACCATCTCCAATATCGAGAACGGCTTCGGCTTTTTCGGGGCCGGGTACGTGGTCGGTGCCTCGTGGGTGCCGTCGGTCAACACCCAGGTGCGCGCTGGCTTCGCGTCGAGCAGCGAAGCCGCGCGGGCCGTCCGGATCAACGAGGCGAGCCCCTCCCAGGGCTGGGTCGAGTTCTATAATACAGGCATGGAGCCGGTCGACATCTCGGGCTATGGCCTGAGCGACAACGCGAGCACGCCGCTGCAACTGATCGAGGGCGGCACGGTGGTGCCGGGCGAGGGCTTTGTGGTGATTGACCTTGCGTTTCCAATCGCGCCCGGCGGCGCGGTGGTGTTTCTCAACCCCGGCGGCGCGGTACTCAACCAACTGGATCTGATCGTCTCCGACCCGACCCAGGTGGTAGGGCTCTATCCCGATGGGGTCTCGCTGACGGTCCAGGGATCGAATCCCTTCCTGGGAGCCAACGAGCCAACGCGAGGCGCCCCCAACCGCCCCATCATTCAGCCGTTCCTGCTCAACGAAGTCTACACCGCAGGGGATGGTTTCGTTGAGGTGATCGTCCCCTCTGAGTTGCCCCAAGGGGTCCAGCTTCGGAGCCTTTTCGTCGCGACAGACTTCTCAGAGGTACCAGGCACGCTCATTGATGCCTGGCCTCCTGGAGGCCCTGGGCTACCTCCGCCCCCGCCACCTCCGCCGCCAGGGACCATCCTCGTCCGCGACGAGTCCACGCTCCAATTCGATATCCCCCAGGCTGGAGGCGAAATTTTCGTCTATGCGGTTTTCGAGGTGCTGAAAGTCACCAATGGTCCTGTAGGCCGCGTGGTGGACTACCGGAAAATCGGCATCCAAGACCCGTCGTTCTCTGAGGGCCGCCTGCCCGATGGCGGCAACTGGACGACTGGCCTTGCGCCCAGTCGAGGCGAAGCCAATAGTCAGTAACGAGGCTCTGCACCACGCCGCCCAACAGAAGGCCCGGCTGGACGAATGATCCAGCCGGGCTCCACAGTTTCGAACCGTGTGACGCTCTAGTTGAGGTGCGCCATCAACTCTTCGCGGCGGTGCTTCTGGCGGAGCTTGCGGAGCGCCTTCTCCTTGATCTGGCGGACGCGCTCGCGCGTGAGCCCGAAGCGCTGCCCCACCTCGACGAGCGTGAGCGGCTGCTCATGCCCGATGCCGAAATAGAGGCGCGTGATCTCGGCCTCGCGCGGATGCAGCGTGGCGAGCGCCCGCTCGATGTCGATGTTGAGGCTCTCGTTGGTGAGGTCCTCGTCGGGCTGCTCGAAGTTGTCGTCCTTGAGCACGTCGAGGAGGCTGTTGCCGTCGTCGTCGTCGAAGGGTGCGTCCATGGAGAGGGAGCGGCGGGAATGCTGCATCCCTTCGAGCACCTTCTCTTCTTTGATCTCGAGTTCGCTAGCCAGTTCCTCCGTCGTCGGCGGGCGGCCCAGCTCCTGGGCCAGGCGGGCGCTGGCCTTGCGCATCTTGCTCAGCGTGCCGACGCGGTTGAGCGGCAGGCGCACCGTGCGGACCTGATCGGAGAGCGCCTTGAGGATGCTCTGACGCACCCACCAGACGGCATAGGAGATGAACTTGAAGCCGCGCGTCTCGTCGAAGCGTTGCGCGGCCTTGACGAGGCCGTAGTTGCCTTCCGAAATCAGATCGGCGAGCGTGAGGCCCTGCCCCTGGTACTTCTTCGCTACCGAAACCACGAAACGGAGGTTGGCGCGCACGAGCTTGTGCAGCGCGACTTGGTCGCCTTGCTTGATACGCTGGGCCAGCTCAACCTCCTCGTCGGGCGTCAGGAGCGAGACCTGCCCGATCTCCTGAAGGTACTGGTCCAGCATGCGTTGGGAGCGAGGCACGTACATGGGCAACCACAGGGTCTGGTGGGTAAAAAGAAAGGGCGCAGTCGGCGCAGTGCGGTGGGGAGGCCTGCTAGCGACTGGGCCGCAAATGGATCGTGTGTGTGCGTGAAAGCGCATTCATAGCACGCGCCTCTCCTATGGAGAACTCGGGCGGAGGTTCCGGGCTAGGCCATTTTGGATGTTTCTTCCCGAAGTACCGGCCACGCTCCGCAGACCTCGATTTACGGCGTGCATAGCCTCCCGCGGTCGGTGGTCTCGTCCCTTCTATGACAACAAGATTCAGTCGCGGGAGCCCAATGCCTGCTCCAGATCGGCCCAGAGATCCTCCGCTGCTTCGAGGCCTACAGACATCCGCAGGAGCCCCTCCGAGACGCCTCCCTTGGCGCGTGTGGCGTCGCTGACGACGCGCTGCGTCAGTCCAGCTGGATGCTGAATGAGCGTATCCACCGAGCCCAGGCTGACGGCAGGCGTGATGAGCCGAAGCGCCTGCATCAGGCGGTCAGCCGCCGCATAGCCACCTGTTACCTCAAAAGAGCACATAGGCCCGGGTCCGGCCATTTGCCGCCCGAGTAGTCCGTGCGGGTCGTTGCCCTCGATAGCGGGATAGTGGACCCTCACCACGCCCGGATGCTCCTCGAGCCGTGCGGCGAGCGTCGTAGCGGTGTCCTGCGCCCGGCGCACCCGGAGCGGCAGCGTCGTCAGGCCCCGATGGAGGAGGTAGGCCGCCAGCGGATGCAGCACGCCGCCTGTAAAGACCCGCACTTCGCGGAGCCGCTTCGCCCAAGCTTCGGAGCAGGCCACCACCCCGGCAAGCACGTCGCCATGCCCGCCAATGAACTTGGTGCCGCTATGCATCACGAGCGCAGCACCAAGGGCAGCGGGCTGCTGGAGTACGGGCGAGGCGAAGGTCGAGTCCACGAGCACGGGCACGTCGCCTGCTGCGGTAGCCGCCGCCCCGATGTCCTGCAACTCCAGCGTCGGGTTAACGGGCGTTTCGATGACGACGAGCGCGGTATCATCGCGCACTGCCTCGGCGATGCCTACCGCGTCGGTCCACGTCACCTCTACACCGAGGTAGCCTGCTGAGAGCAGCTTGTCCGTCGAGCCATAGATGGGCCGCACGCCGACGATGTGGTTCTTCTCGGGCGAGCGAGCGGCCAGGACCGCCGCGGCTAGAGCCGCCATCCCCGAACTGAAGGCCACGGCTGATTCTGTGCCTTCGAGCGCCGCCAGCCCCGCCTCGAACCGCGCTACGGTCGGGTTCAGGAGCCGCGCGTAAATAGGGTTGGCAGCGTGTCCTTCTCCTGCCGCTAGCGCATCGAGGCTCTCCACGGCCTCGGCCAGATCGCTGAAGGGGTACGTCGTAGACAGATCAATCGGCAGCGCGTGAACGCCAAGAGCAGACAAGTCCTCCCGTCCGGCGTGGACGGCACGAGTGTCGAACGAGAGGGGGTCGCGCGAGGGCATGAGCAGCAGAGGCAGACGACGGAATGCGCGAAGCTACGGGTGGAGACCGCGCACGCCGTGATTAACCACGGTTCGTCATCGAGCGGAGACGCGCCACGCGCTCCTCTGTCGGCGGATGCGTGCGAAACAGGCTGGCAATCGCGCCCATCCGTCCGGCGAAGGGATTAATGATGAACAGGTGCGCCGTGCTCGGGCTCGCCGACGCCGGGATGTGCTCGGCGCCGTTCTGCAGCCGCAGCAGCGCATTGGCCAGCCCGTTCGGGTTGCCGCTGATCTCCGCGCCACTACGGTCGGCCTCGAACTCTCGCGAGCGCGAAATCGCCATCTGAATCAGCATGGCCGCGATAGGCGCGAGGATGAGCATCAGCAGCGCCTGCAACCCACCCCCGCCGTTGCTATCGCGCCCGCCGATGGGCACGAAGATGGCAAACCGCGCCAGCAGCGTGATCGCCGAGGCGAGCGTGGCGGCAATGGTGGAGGTGAGGATGTCGCGGTGCTTGATATGCGCCAGTTCGTGCGCCGTGACGCCTTCGAGTTCCTCAGGCGGGAGCGCGCGGAGAATGCCTTGCGTGAAGGCGACCGCCGCGTGCTCGGGGTTGCGCCCCGTAGCGAACGCGTTGGGCTGCTCGCTCGGCAAGAGGTACACCTTGGGCATAGGGAGACCCGCGCGCTGACGCAGCCGGTCGACCATCGCCACCAACTCGGGCGCCTCATGCGGTCCGACTTCCTGGCCGCGGTACATCCGCAGCACCATCTTGTCGGAGAACCAATACGAGGCGGCGTTCATGCCCACCGCGATCACGAAGGCGATGATGAGCCCGTTCTGGCCGCCGAGCGCGTTGCCGAGCAGGGCGAAGAGCGTAATCATGGCCGCCATCAGAGCGGCGGTGCGAAATCCGTTCATGGCGTGTCTGTTGGGAGTGGTTCGCCCCTTGAACGCACGAAGCGCGTCGGTTCCTCGCCTTCCTTCAAACCTTCGCAGACGTCAGCTGAAGCTGCCAGTAACGACGAGCACATCGTAGAGTGCGTGCGTCCAGGCCGCCACCGCGAAGCCACGCACGAGGAAGACGGCGTTGAGCGCAAGCCCGAAGAGGAAGCGGAACGTGAACGAGCCGAATTGGAATGGATCGCCGAGCGGCCCGAGGTAGTGGACGAGGCTGAACACGAAAGCGCCGATGAGTGCGGCTACGAGGTAGGCGTGTGTCCGCTTGGGGATGAGGCGCCGTACCGCCAGAAACAGCCCGCCGACGAGCAGCACCCGGAAAACGAGTTCTTCATAGAGCCCGGCGCCGATGGACAGCGCGAGTTGAAGCGGCAGGCTGAGCCGAGCCATCGGCTGCGCCAGCATCGCGGGGGTCGCCCACACGCCAAAGAGCAGCCCTACAATGCCGCCCACGACGAACGCGAGCACCACGGCGTAGAGCAGGCTCTCCGCCACAATCAGCCCGAAGTAGCGCGCCCGAAGCGGCGGGCGCTGCTTGCGCTCGGCCCAGAAGATCACGGCCCCGATAATCAGCACCACGAGCCCTATGGCCAACCCGCCCGTGCCTCCGACGAAGCCCACCAGGCGCTTCACCCAGAGGTCTGCTCCTACGCGGACGGCCTGCAACTGCCCCCCGTTTGCCAGCACGATCCCCACTTCGTAGAGGACCAGCAGCGGCAAGGCGGCTAGAAACCCATACGTGGCCGTCCGCGTGGCCGCGAAGTAGCGCTGCCGCGGTGAAGCGGGCGGCAGGGCCGTGGTGGCAGCTCCACCTCCCGGGGTGGACCGTCGGGCCAGATCAGCGATGAGATCAGCGTCGGAAGGCATGAGGCGGCACGATGCGTGTGGGCCGTCCTACGGATGCCACGCAGGCGAAGATGCAGGGGTAGGGCTTGACGCTAGAGGCTTAACGCTTCGGGCGTGGTGGACGCGACCTCCGGCGTCCGGCTTCAACCCTCACGGCAACATCCGTAGCTCCACCCGGCGCGCGGCGTTCGGATCGAGCGCCAGCACCTGCGCGGCCTGCGCCGAGAGTTCGATGAGGTAACTCTGGCTCACGGGCCCCCGGTCCATGACGCGCACGAACGTGCTGCGCCCACTGGCCGGGTTCGTCACGAGGATGACGGTGCCAAAGGGCAGCGTGCGGTGGCTCGCCGTGAGTTCGGTCGGATCGTAGTCCTGGCCGCTGGCGAGCGGGCGTCCCC
>JABDIZ010000033.1 GCA_013003465.1 Rhodothermaceae bacterium | reverse complement strand
CCATGACAGATCTCGATGACAAGCGCTGGGACGCTATCGTAGTTGGCTCCGGGATAGGAGGAATGGCCACTGCTGCTGCCCTGTCCAGGGTCGGGCACGAAGTGCTTCTGCTCGAACAACACGAAATCCTCGGCGGACTGACGCACAGCTTCAGCCGCGACGCGTTCACGTGGAATGTCGGCATCCACTACCTGAACTATGTCGCTCCGGGGGAACCCATACGGGAGCTCATCGACTGGCTATCGGACACCCCGATCAAGTTCGCTTCGATGGGCGCCGTCTACGATACCCTCCACATCGGGTCGGCGGAGGCCTTGCCGCTGTCGCGGCCGTACGAAGCGCAGGAGTTGGACCTGAAGGAGCGCTTCCCGGAGGAGCTCGAGGCCATCGAGGCGTGGACCGCCGCGCTCCGAGCCGGACGGGAGGCCATGGACAAGATTTTGCCGACCCGGGCCATGCCCGAGCTTGCCGGGGACGTGCTCCAATGGTGGAACCGGCGCGCGATCACGACGTGGTGCGGCCGGACGACGCAGGACGTCATCGCCGACATTACGGATCATCCGGAGTTGGCGGCCGTGTTCGCCGCGCAGTGGGCCGATCACGGCGGACGTCCCACTCAGGCCAGTTTTGCGATGCACGCCCTGACTGCCGGGGGCTACCTCGACTGCGGAGCGTGGTATCCCGTTGGCGGCGGTTCCGCCTTCGCCGACCACCTCATCCCGACGATCACCAAACACGGGGGCGCGGCGCGCGCGGGCGTCCGCGTAGATCGCCTGCTGTTCGACGGCGAGGCCGTCGTCGGCGTGCGGACCGAGGACGGCACCGAGATCCGCGCCGACGCCGTGATCTCGGACATCGGCGCGCGGGAAACCGTCGACTTCCTCCTCCCGGACGACTGCGGGCACGACGACTGGATCCGAGAGATTCGCTCCCTCACGTCCAGCATCGCGCACTTCAACCTGTTCCTGGGGTTCGAGGGGGACATCGAGGCGGCGGGGGCGACGAAGTCGAACCACTGGGTCTATCCGACGGGTGACGTCGATGCCGTGTGGACGGATGCGCCCGACGGCGTGCCCCCCGGCCTGTTCATGTCCTTCGAGTCGCTGAAGGACCCCGCCCACGACCCCGGGCCTCGGCAGAGGCATACGGGCGAGGTGTACGTCTGGGCCGATTGGTCGACCGTCGCTCGCTGGGCCGACACACGCCCGGGAGCGCGCCCAGACGACTACCATGAATTCAAGCGTCGGGCAGAGGAGACGATTCTCGCGCAGTTCAGGGCCGCCTTCCCGGACATCGCCGAGCTCGTCGTCTTCCACGACCTTGCGACCCCCTTGACGACCGTCTCGTTCACGGGGCACCGCGAGGGGGCGTTCTATGGGCTCGAGGTGACGCCGGAGCGGGTGATGAGCGACGCCCTTCGCGCCAAGACGCCGATCGAAGGGCTTTACCTTGCCGGGCAGGACGTGGCGTGTCCAGGCGTCCCCGGCGCACTCTGGGGTGGGCTGCTCGCCGCAGCCAGCGTCGATCCGAAGGCGTTCGCCAAGCTCAGGGGGTGACACGCTCGTACCCACGCGGTGTCAGGGAGGCCCGGGACAGGTCCGCTTCAGCTCGACACGCAGCACCTAGAGCACGCCCTTCACCGCATGGCTGAGGCCGGAATCGAAGAAGCCGCCGCTGCCCCAATCGAGGACGTGTGATGCCGTTGCGCTCGAAGCTCGCCGCAAGCCTATATGCGATGGATGGAATCGTGAGCATTGGGCTTGGAGCAGTCTATCTGTTCCGAGAGTCTTTCATGCCCTATCACGCAGAGGCGCTGAGTCGAAGTTGGGATGACGTGGAGCCGACACTACAGGCCCTCATCGGCGCCTTGATGGATGTGGCTGGGGCAGGCTGGGTTGCACTGGGTGTCGCCACGCTGGTTCTGGTCGCGCTTCCGGTTCGGCGAGGAGAGCCGTGGGCACGAGTGCTGGTACCGATGCTGTTGCTTCTCTTCTACATCCCAACACTTCTTGCTACGTTGGCGGTGTTCCGTGAGACACCAGCGTCGCCGCCCTGGTACGGGAACGCTGTTGCGTGTCTGGTGGCGGTGGTCGCTTTCTTGTTGGACGCTCCGTGGCGCAGGCAATCGGAATCGTAGTCATCAACCGTTCGCCCAGCAGGTCGGGACTTCAGAAACAGAACGCAGAAGCCACCGCTGCAGGCCGACAGCACGCTTGAGCGTTCTTGCCTTGTCTGAGCGGGGGTGTCTACACTGCCCCGGCGCCCCCGTCGCGCGGAGAGTCTCGGGGTTGCCGTACGTGTGGGGCATCCAGCCCGTCGAGAGCCTGGGTCTCCTCGTGTTCACCAACGGCGAAGACATTCTCGCCATCCCCCTATCGGCGGTGGCCCTGGGCTCGTGAACGTGTCAGGGATAGCCCGTCCTGCTAACCCGTCGCTGCACGCCGACGAAGGGCGCGGGCGTTCTCAGTCGCTCCGAACGTCGGCGCTTCCGTAGCTTCGTTCAACCGCTCTTCCGTTTGCTCCGTCGGCTCCTCATCAAGTCCTCATGCGCATGAACCGATCAAGCCGGGTTGGGCCCGCTTCGCGCTCCCTAGTCGTCGCTGCGCTTCTGCTGCTGGCTGCCCCCGAGGGGCACTCCCAGGGCGCGCCCGGGGCGGGCAGCTACGCGCAACTGCTCGACCTGTTCAGCGAATGGCGGGCATTCGAGCAGCCCCCGCTCCTCTACGGCGCCCCCGACTACACCGCCGAGACGTTCGCGGCGCGCATGGCGCCGTTCCGGGCGTTGCGGGCCCGCCTGGACGGCATCGACACGACCGGGTGGTCGGTGCCCCAGCAAGTGGACTGGCACCTCGTCCGCGCCGAGATGAACGGGTTCGACTTTAACCACCGGGTGCTCAAGCCGTGGGCGCGCGACCCCGCCTTCTACCAGTCCATCTGGCCGTACCGCAGCGACGTGCCGGCCCACGAAGGTCCCACCCACCACGCCGTCACGGAGCTTTGGACGTACGACTTCCCGCTCTCCGCGGCCGAGGAAGACCGGCTCGTCGCCGACCTCCGCGTGATCCCGCCGCTCATGCGCCAGGCGCGGCAGAACCTGACGGGCAACGCGCGCGAGCTCTGGATCGCGGGCATCCGCAACATCCGGGCGCAGCGCGCCTACCTCGGCACGATCCGGGAGCGCGTCGGCGACGCTGCCAGCCCGGCGCTCCTGGCCGTCCTCGACGCCAGTGAGGCCGAAACGGACGCGCTGGTCGCGTGGCTCGAAGCCGAGGCAGCGCGCAAGGACGGCCCGTCCGGCATTGGCCGGGACAACTACACGTGGTACCAGCAGAACGTCCACCTCGTGCCGCTGACGTGGGAGGAGGAGGTCCAGTTGCTGCAGCGGGAACTCGACCGCGCCTGGTCATCGCTGGCGCTGGAGGAGCACCGCAACCGGCACCTCCCGCCAATGGTCGCAGCTTCCACGCCTGCGGAGATGGACGCGCTGAACGACGACGCGATTGCGCGCTTCATGGCCTTCCTGCGCGACGGGGAAGTGCTCACGATGACGGACTACGTGGAGCCTGCGCTCCAGGCGCACCGGATCGCCTTCGCGCCGGAGGCCACGCGCAACTTCTTCCAGATCGGAGCCCACTACGACCCGCTCCCGCTCATCACGCACTTCTACCACTGGATTGAACTGGCGCGCATGGATCGGGAGCCACACCCGAGCCCAATCCGGGGCCCGTTGCTCTACAACATCTTCGACAGCCGCAACGAGGGAACGGCCACTGGCGTTGAGGAGATGTTCATGCACGCCGGCCTCTACGACGACAGCCCGCGTTCCCGCGAGATCGTCTGGATTATGCTGGCGCAGCGTGCCGCCCGTGGCCTCGGGTCGCTCTATGCTCACGCCAACGACATGACGATGGAGGAGGCCGGTCGCGTGCACATGGACGGGACGCCGCGCGGCTGGATGGAGACCGAGGAGGAACTGCTCCTCTTCGAGCAGCACCTCTACCTGCGCCAGCCGGGGTACGGCACGAGCTACGTGACGGGCAAGTACCTCCTGGAGCGGGCGCTGGCCGACTACGCCCGGCAGGTTGAAGCCCACGGTGAGTCGCTTCGCCTCGGCGCCTTCTTCGACCAACTCAACGCCATCGACAGCATCCCGATCGCGCTGGCCCGCTGGGAGATGACGGGGCTCGACGACGATATCCGGCGCCTGGCGACTGCGCCGTGAAGGAACTGCGACGGTGGGGCCGGCCAACGGCACGCTGTGCTCTCGGAGCTCTGCGACTCAGGCCAGAGCGCTCTCATGTCCGGAGTCGCGGACGAAGAGGCAGGTCGAGTGCGTCGCCTGCACCATCCGCCGGATGAAGTCGAAGTTGGGGTCGGGGACAAGGCCGAAGAGGTTGAGGTCGGCCTGCGGCGCGATGCGGATAAAGTCGAAGAACGACCCCGGCGCGACCACGACGGCGGTGTCGGGGATGCGGGCGAGGTCGGTGAGCCGGACCATGAACTCGCGTGCTTTGTCCATCTCGGCCTCGTCCTCGACCACGGTGATGAGGCGGAGGGCGGCGTCCCAGTTGCGTTTGAGCTTATAGGCCGTCAGGATGGAAAGGTCAAGATTGCCGATGTCCCAGGAGAGATGCCAGTCTGGGCTGCGGTCGCGGATCCAGACGTTGATGGAGCGGCGCTGCCCCACCCCCGCAACGGGGTGCGGCGCGTAGAGGAGCACGCCGAGGTTCTGCTCGGCGGCCTCGGCGATCACGCGGCCGTAGGCATCCTCCCGCTCAGGCGTCTGTGGCGCGTGGAGAAACACGATGTTGGGGCGGAAGAAGGCCCCCTGGAGCACCTGCGTCCCGGTGATGAGGCGGTCGGCAAAGCCGCCGTCGCCGTGCTTGCTCGCGCCGTTGGCGACGACCGTCGAGGTGGCGAAGACGCCGCGCTCGCGGAAGGCCTTCGTCAGGCGGGGCAACCGGTCGGCGAGGCCGTTCTCCTGGCCCGCGTGGAGGCCGAGCAGCTTCACTGAGCCCTTCGGGTACGCGATGTTTTGGATGATGAGGAACGTCCCCCGCAACTCATGCGGGTCCTCGACAGGCACCAGTAGGTTGGGCTTCCACGCGCGCTCCTGCATCGTCGGCATTTCCACCACGCGCTTGGCCGCCCACTCGGCGAGCGCCACGAAGAGGCCGCTCCGCACGTCCTCGAAGGGCGCGTCGAGGCGGCGGCGCGTGAGCACGCCGTAGAACGCGAGCACCACCCCGACGGACAGGAGGCTCACGACCGGGTTGATGATGAACATTGCCAGCACCGAGCCCGCCAGCCCGAGGGCCGGGATCAGCCAGTGCACCCGCAGCAGCGGCCGGAAGCTCACCAGCCCCATGCCTTGCTCGACCAGCACCACCACGTTGAGCATCGCGTAGGTGATGAGGAAGAACGTGGTGATGAGCGGGGCGATGGCGTTGAGGTCGCGCAGGAGCAGCGTCAGAAAGACGATGACGCCGGTGGCCAGCATGGCGTTGCGCGGCTCGCCCCGCCCGGTCAACTCGCCCAGCCACTTGCCGCGGGGCACGATCCCATGCTCGCCCATCGCTTGCAGGATGCGCGCCGAGCCCACCATCGAGGCGAGGGCGGAGGAGAACGTGGCACCGAAGAGTCCGGCCACGACAGCGGGTCCCCAGTACGCCTTCTCAATCATCACGTAGTAGTTCGAGACGAGTTCTTCCGGCGTGGCACTCCGCGCCAACCAGTACGCCAGCAGCAGGTAGATCACTAGGCTCACCCCGATAGCCGCCATCGTTCCGATGGGGATGCTGCGCCGCGGGTTCTTCAGGTCGCCCGACATGTTGGCCCCGGCCATGATGCCCGTGGCCGCGGGGAAGAACACGGCGAACACGATCCAGAAGTTGGTTCCGGTGAAGTTGTCTTCGGGCGCGCCGACGAATGGCCCCCAGAGCCCCACGTCGGTCAGCTCGTACTGCATGGAACCGTTGGCGGCGGCCACGGCAATCGAGACGAGCGAGGCCGCGATGACGGCCATGATCACGTACTGTGTCTTGATCGCCAAATCGGCGCTCTTGTAGGCGATTCCCCAGAGCAGGAGGAACACGACGACATCGACGAGGAAGGCGTGGTGCTCGGGAAAGACCCAGCGCCAGCCCTCGCGGAAGCCGAAGATGTAGAGCGTGATGGCGAGCGCCTGCGAGAGGTAGCGCGGGATGCCCAGGCTGCCCCCCACCTCCAGCCCCAACGACTGCGAGATGATGGCGTAGGCGCCTCCGGCCCCGATCCGGATGTTCGTCGTGATCGACGACATGGCGAGGCCGGTGCAGGCCGTGATGCCGAAGGCCAGCAGGATGATGCCGAAGCCGCCGAGGAGCCCGGCGTTGCCGATCACCCACCCCTCGCGCAGGTACATGATTACGCCGAGGATCGTCAGCAGCGTCGGCGTGAACACGCCCCCAAACGTGCCGAAGAGCTTCCGCTCATGTACCTTCTCGGTGAGCCCGTCGGCGGACTCAGGCTCGGTAGGGAAGGAGGGTGCCTCGGGCAGGTCGGCGGGCATCGGCGCTGGCGAACGGCGAGGCGCTCAGTATACGGCCCCGGGTAGGTACCCCGATGCGCTGCGAGACGTACCGGGTGCTCCGACCGTGCGACCGTCGCCATCGTTCCCTGCCGACCTGTTCTCCCTATGCTCCCTCTTCTCTATTCCGATCTCGCTGCATGGTGGCCGCTCCTCTCGGCGCCGGAGGATTACGCCGAGGAGGCGGCTACCTTCACCGCACTCTTGCAGGAGTCGTGCGCGCCCCAGACCGTCCTCGAACTCGGCAGCGGCGGCGGCAACAACGCCTTCCATATGAAGGCGCACTTTGCCCTGACATTGGTGGACCTCGCCCCTGGCATGGTGGCTGTCAGCGAAGCGCTCAATCCCGAGTGCCCCCACCGCGTCGGCGACATGCGCACGGTGCGCCTCGGTCGGACGTTCGACGCCGTATTTATCCACGACGCCATCATGTACCTCACCACCGAGGCTGATCTCGCCGCGACCCTCGAAACGGCGTTCCTGCATTGCCGTCGTGGTGGGGTCGCGCTGCTCGCCCCCGATTACTTCGCCGAGACGTTTGTTCCTACTACCGAGACGGGCGGGCACGACGGCAAGGACGGTCGCGCGATCCGCTACTTGGAATGGTCTTTCGACCCCGATCCGACCGATACGACGGCCGAAATGCACGTTGTCCTATTGCTCCGTGAGGGGGGCGAAGTGCGGACGGTTCATGACCGGCATGTTTTCGGGCTGGTTGCGCGGGACCGCTGGCTCGCGCTCTGCCGCGACGCCGGGTTTGAGCCGGAGATCCATCCCTGGCACCACTCCGAGGTGGAGCGCCCGCTGGAGGCCGTGCTGTGCCGCAAGCCTCTGGTTTCGTAGCGCGTATACTGCACGCATGACGCTCCGACTTCTGCTCGCGTACCTCGGTGTGGGTGTCCTGCTCATCCTGGCCGCCCTCGGCAAGTCCGCCGTGATGGCGGTGTCGGCGGCGGGGATCGGGCTGGCGCTCTGGGTCACGCGCACCGCGCCGCTGCGGACGCGCCTGCTCGCGGTGGTCGCCGGGGCGCTCGGCGGGAGCCTGCTCGCCGAGACGGTCCACACGGTCTACCACCTCCTTGGTGGCGAGACGGCCAGCGGTGACAGCGGCTTCTTCTACGTCTCGGCGATGCTCGTCGGAGGCATCAACGCAGCGGCGATGGTCGTCGTAACCGGGCTGATCCACGCGCTCGGCCCCTCCCCGAACGAGGCATGAACCGCGCGCTTCTGCTACTGGCTGTAGGCCTCGGGGTGCTCGCTGCCCTCGTGTTCTATCCGCGCGAGATCGCTCCCTCGGATGCCCCGTTGACCCCGGGACCTCTGGACGGGGCCCAGGACACCCTCGCCTTCCGCTTTATCGGCAATGCTGGAATCGCAATCAGCGATGGCGCCACGACGCTGCTGACCGACCTGCCGTATGAGCCGGGTGCGCACGGCTACATGGTTTATGAGCCTGAGGCCGTACGGCCCGTCGGCGAGGCCGTCGCGGTGATTACCCATCGCCACACCGATCACTTCAGCCCTGCGCTGTTTCAGGCGCGCGACTGGTTCATCGTCGGGCCGGAGGAGGTGACCCTCGCTTTGCCGTCCGCGCGCGTGCTTCCCTTGCTGGACACGGTCGAAGTCGGTGCTTTCCGCGTCCTCCCGATCCGCACCCCGCACAGCAACACGGAGCACTACTCGTACCTCGTCGCATGGCGGGGCGTCCGGCTCTTCTTCGTGGGGGACACCGAAGACCCAAGCGCGCTGCTCGCCCGGGCCGACCTCGATGTGGTGTTCATCACGCCCTGGCTGAGCTGCATCGTTGAGGATCAAGGCGCCACCGTCAAGGCCGAGCGGCTCGTGCTCTATCATCAGCGGCCCGATGGCTCGGACCGGATGTGCAGCGGCGCTGAGGTGCTCGCGCAGGGCACGGGGTTTCGCCTCGCTGCAAGGGACTAGAGCGCGTGCACGGCACACACCGCGTCGGCAAGACCGTGGAGCGAAGGGCCTTCGGCATCCGGTGCGCCGAACGGATCGTGGATTGTCGCCGTCGGGTCGCGGAGCACGCGGAAGGCGGAGGCCACACACGCCGCCAGCGCGCCGGTATGATAGCCCCCTTCGAGGGTGACGAGGAGTCGCTCGTCAGCGTAAGTGGCCGCCATCTCCATGACGAGGAGCGTCAGGTCGGTCAATCCCTTCACGGAGAGTCCGAGGCCACCGATGGGGTCGAGGTGGTGGGCATCGTAGCCCGCCGATAGGAAAACGACCTCCGGGCGGAAGCGCTGCGCGAGCGGTGGGAGCACGCGCTGATACAGGCGGAGCACGGCGGCATCCGCCGCGCCCGCTAGGAGGGGCAGGTTGACCGTGAAGCCCGCGCCTGCACCCACGCCCGTCTCGGTGATGCCGCCTGTGCCCGGCCAGAGGGGTACCTGCTGCGAGGTCACCACGAGCACCGACGGATCGTCGTAGAACGCTTCCTGCGTGCCATTGCCGTGGTGCACGTCGAAGTCCACCACGAGCACGCGTTCCACGCCGTGGATAGCCTGGGCATGGCGGATGGCCAGCGCGACGTTGCTGTAGAGACAGAAGCCCATCGGGGCGAAGGGGCGGGCGTGATGGCCCGGTGGCCGCGTGAGAGCGAAGCCGTTGGTGGCGCGGCCCTCCAGCACAGCGTCGGTCACACTTAGCAGCCCGCCCACGGCCCGCTGCGCGACGCCGACGCTGTCCGCGGTGCAGTAGGTGTCCGGGTCGAGGCGCACGCCGCCGGCGACGGCCACGTCCTCGAGC
>JABDIZ010000286.1 GCA_013003465.1 Rhodothermaceae bacterium | reverse complement strand
TGAGGTTGCGGATCTGACCTTCGAGCCCCATCCAGCGAACCGAGAAGGGCTTGGTCGCCTCCGCCACCAGCTGACCATTCGTGGTTTCTAGCCGGATGGAAAAGACGTAATCGCCAGCGTCGAATTGCTCGGTGTCGATCTGCAAGGCGGCCTGATTGCGCCCGTTGCGTACGCGGAGGGGCTCCGTGAGCACGAAGGGCGTGCCGAGTTCTTCCTGCTCGCGCTCGGCGAGGCCGAGCAAGGCCCGGACACTCGGCCGCTCGCGGACCCGCCCTTCCTCGGTCGCCACGTAGGTGACGCGCAGATCGGCAGCACGCTGGGCGTAGACCTCGTAGTAGAGCGTGAACTGCTCTTGGTTGGAGGGAATGATCCCCCCCACGTTTGGGAAGAGTTGCTGGCGGCTGCTGTCATAGCGGTCAAGCAGCATCGGATCGCTCATGGCGATGCCGCGCGTGTAATCGCCGACGAGCACAGCGGTCTCGCGCACGAAGGAGCGGCGGCTCGCGGCGTCTTCCACCTGTACTTCCACCGAGTAGCGCCCCGGCTCCAGCGCAAGCGCCTGGGTCGCACGGTCCACCGTGTCATGCGCTTGCGTAGCGTCGTACGTGGGCACGGTCACTTCGCGCTCCCACGACTGGTTGCGTACGAGGCCCTGCTGACGCCCTTCGTTACTGAGGCGATAGACCTGCACGGTTACCGCGTAACCGGCCTCAAAACCGCCCGTCACCGAGCGAAAGCGAAGGTTCGAGTACGGGATCGCCGTAAAGACCTCAACCTGCGTCGCGGCATCGGTGCCGCGCGTGCTGACCACATCGAGATCAAACTCGGGCTGGTAGGCCGCCTGTGCGAACGCGCCGGATGCTACGCATAGCGCCACACCGAGGACGAGAGACAGGCGAAGAGCCATGAAAGAACTCCACTGGGCAGTGGAAGAGGTAGAGGCGTAGCGGACGCTCATAGGCCCAGGCAACAAGGGCAAAGGAAACACTGAAACATCAGGATGTGGCGCAAGGTCCCGCGAGGCGAGCGCGCTGATCCACAGCCTGAATATGCAGGCGCGGCGATTCATCTTCCACCCCTTTCTCCCGAATCGCCCTCGCATCCGGCTGAACCGCTCAAAGCGGGGCCCGAATGGCGCACAAGGCGCAACAGCACTCAGTCGAAAAGAGCGTGGACGAAGGCGGCACGGTCGAACACCTGGAGATCGGCCATGCCTTCCCCGACACCGATATACTTTACCGGAATCCGGAACTCGTTCGAAATGCCAATCACGATGCCCCCCTTGGCGGTGCCGTCGAGTTTGGTGAGCACGAGACCTGTTACGTCCACATGCTCCGTAAATGCTTCGGCCTGGCGGATGGCGTTTTGCCCCGTCGAGGCGTCGAGCACGAGCAGCACCTCGTGCGGCGCACCCGGCACCTGCCGGTCCATGACACGCTTGACCTTGGCCAATTCCTCCATCAACCCGATCTGGTTGTGGAGCCGCCCGGCCGTGTCGATCAGCACCACATCGGCGTCTCGCGTCTTGGCCGCTGCGAGGGTGTCGAACGCCACGGCGGCCGGATCGGCGCCCTGGTACTGCTTGATGATCTCGACCCCGGCCCGCTGCGACCAGATCTCGAGTTGCTCCGTGGCCGCTGCGCGGAACGTATCGCCCGCACCGAGCAGCACCTTCTTGCCCGCCTCCTTGTAGCGGTGCGCGATCTTGCCGATGGAGGTCGTCTTGCCGACGCCGTTGACGCCCACCACCATGATGACGTGCGGCTTGTTGGGCAGCGGTGCATCGAAATCCGCCGGGCGCTCGTCTGTCGTGCCGAGGAGCAAGTCGGCAATCTCCTCGCGGATGAGGCCGTTCAGTTCGCTCGTGGAGACGTACTTGTCCTGCGCGACGCGCTCCTCGATGTGGCGGATGATCTCCACCGTCGTCTTGACCCCCACGTCGCTCGTGACGAGCGCTTCTTCGAGGTCGTCGAGGACCGCATCATCTACCGTGTCTTTGCCTGCGACAGCCCGGCTGATCTTGCCGAAGAACGAACTGCGGGTCTTTTCGAGGCCTTCCTGCAGGCGCTCTTGCTCTTTCTCTTTGCGGCCAAAACCGAACAAGGCCATGAGGGATCGGGGGAGTTAGTGATCGGGTGAACGGAGGATTGACGAGAGCGAAGAGAAACCGATGACCCGATAATCCGATCCCTCGATCCCGCGAGAAAACTTACTCGTCCAAGAAAATGACGGTGCCGTTCTCGTCGAGGTGAAGGCGAGCGTCTGGCCGCATTATGCGTCGGAAGCGAATCGTGTACTCGATGATGGAGTAGAGCATCACAGCGGCCGTCGCGCCGATGCAGGCTTCCATCACCCGCTCTGGGGCCCCAACGAGCGCCGCCACGACGGTCAGCGCAAGCAGCGTCACCGCGATTTTGCCGGACCAGAGGCTCGTGGTAAAGCGCCCGAGGCGCCGCGTTTGCAAGAGCCCCCCCACACTGAGGATCGCATCGCGGGTGATGGCAAGGAGCACAAACCAGAGCGGCAGGTTGGGCTCCACCGCCCGCGTGAGCAGCGCGAGCGTGACGCAGGCCGCGGCGAGCTTGTCAGCCGTCGCGTCGAGGACTTTGCCCCACTCGGAAACCGTGTGGCTCCACCGCGCCACCTTACCGTCAAAGAAGTCGGTGGCGATGGCGAGGGCGATGAGCCCGAACATCGGCCCGATGGGGCCGCCTCGGTAGACCAGCCACGTGATGGGGGCAACGAGGACGAGCCGCGACAGGCTGAGCGCGTTGGCAGCCGTCCAGAAGCGTCCCATCTCGGGGAACGCTGGGCGCGCGGGAATGGGTGTGGTGTTGGGCATCAGGTACGAAGTTAGAGATGCCCGAAACGCCAAAGGGTCAAAGCCCAGAGGAGAACGCGTGCGGCTAGTTTGCAGGCCTCGCCCTGCTCGTCCGATGCTCCTCGTCCTCTTCGCCGCTGCGCTCGCCGTCCAACTCGCCTACTGGGCCCTCCTCGGCGCAGGCTTCGCGCGGGTGCGCCGTGCCCAGCCGGAGCCCGTGGACGCCACGGCCTCGGACCTTCCATTCAGCGTGATCGTCGCCGCACGGAATGAGGAGGGCGACTTGCCCGCCCTCCTCAACGCACTGGCGCAGCAGACGTATGCGCCGTTCGAGGTCGTGATTGCCGACGACGGTTCGACCGATGGCACGGCGGCCCTCGTGGAGGCACGGGCAGCAGATTGGCACGCCTCGGGCGGCCCCGCGCTCCACCTCGTCCGCGTGCCCGAGGGCGAGGCGGCGGCAGCGGGGCTTCCGCGCAAGAAGCACGCGCTCACCCGCGCCATCGCCGCCGCCTCGCGCGACCGCCTCGCCTTCACCGACGCTGATTGCATCCCGCCCCCTGCCTGGATCGAAACCCTCGCTCATCATGCGGCACCTAATGGTTCTGACGAGGGGGCCGTGCTCATCGGCTACGGTCCCTACCGGAAACATGCAGGTTGGCTCAACGCCTTCGTCCGCTACGAGACGCTCGTGACGGCGCTGATGAC
>JABDIZ010000011.1 GCA_013003465.1 Rhodothermaceae bacterium | reverse complement strand
GTGCCCGCGTGTGCCCGCGTGTGCCCGCGTGTGCCCGCGTGTGCCCGCGTTTGCCCGCGCATTGTAGGCTCAAGGGTTCTCCGTCCCTCCTGTTCCGGTCGCCTCCCTTGACGCCGCGCCTTGCCTTTCTTCTGGCCCTCCTGCTCGGTCAGGCGGGGTGTCTAGCGGCTCAGGATCGGCCGGATGCGTCGTGGGAGCACATCGAGGGCGGAGAGGATACGGACTGTGCCCTCGGCACGCCGTATCGCTTCTTCTACCGTCCCGGCGCGGATGCGTCCCGGCTCCTGATCTACTTCCAGGGCGGCGGCGCCTGCTGGGACTGGGTGAGTTGTTCGGGCATGTTCGACACGAGCGTCGAGCGCATGGAACTCGCCGAGTACCGCGGCATCTTCGACGGTGCGAACCCGGCCAACCCGTTCCGGGACTTCGCGACCCTCTTCGTCCCGTACTGCACGGGCGACGTGCATGTGGGCGATGCCGAACGCCGCTACGGTGATGATGCCAGTGCTCGGCCGGTCACCCATGCGGGGGCACGGAATGTGGAGTACGCGTTGCAATGGATACACGCACGGACCGACGCGCCACGCCAGATCGTCATAGCTGGAGCCAGCGCAGGGGCCTACGGTGCCGTCTTCCACGCCCCGCGCATCGCAGTGCTCTACCCGGCGGCTACCCTCATCACCATCGCCGACTCCGGGGTCCCGCTCCTCCCAGGTTATGAAGCGATCCTCGACCAGTGGGGCGCCGGTCCCACCCTGCGCTCTGCCTGGAGCGTTGGTCCCGAGGTTTCCCTCACACTCCATCGCGCCTACCGCGAAGCCGCCGACGCTTCCGGCATGCGCGCGGTCGTCCAGATCACGAGCGACCAGGACGCGATTCAGTCCGCCTTCTACCTGATCGCAGGATCGCCCGCATGGCGCGACGACAGCTATGCGCTGCTGAATCGCCTGGAGCGCGAGGTCCCGACCATCCACAGCTTCGTCGTCGCCGGATCCGATCACGGGCTGATGCGAACTGATGCCTTTTACGACTACGAGGCGAGCGGGACGGCGCTGGAAGCATGGATCGACCGGCTGATCAACGAGGAGCCCGTGACCAGCGTCCGGTGTGAAGCATGCACGGCACCCTGACCAAGGCGTCATTCGGACGCAGCCCGTTCGTTAGCCCTTCGGCCGCAGCGGGCGCATGACCACCTCGGAGATGAGGTAGTTGTCCGGCCCTTCGAGGACGTGGACGACCGTCGCGGCCACACTCTCGGGTTCCATCGGATTGGGGCTGCCGCTCCGCCCGGCCGCGTCTGCGAAGTGCGTGGCTACCGAGCCGGGATAGACGCACGTCACCTTGATGCCGTCGGCGCGGAGTTCTTTCATGATCGCCTCGCTGTAGCCGCGCAGCGCAAACTTGGTGGCGTTGTAGGCACTCAGGTTCGGATTGCCGACGAGCCCGGCCACCGAAGCGATGTTGACGATGTGGCCGCCGAAGCCGTGCGCGGCGTTCTGCGCTTTCATGCGAGGCACCGCAGCACGCGTGCAGTGGTGCACGCCATGCAGGTTCACGTCGATCTGGAGGTTCCACTCGTCGAGCGGCAGATCGTCCACGGCGCCGAAGCGCCCCAGTCCGGCGTTGTTGACGAGCACATCGAGCGAGTCCGCCTGTTGGTTGATCTCGTCGAAGGCGCGCGTGACATCGTCCTGATCGGTCACGTCGCAGACGAGGGGATGGAACCGCTCGCCGAGCCTATCGCGAACGCGGTCTAGGTCGTCTGCGCTGCGGGCGAGGCCGAAGACGGTGGCGCCTTTGTCGATGAGCGCGGCGGCGAAGTGCTCGCCGAGGCCGCGGCTGGCACCTGTGACGACGGCGACTTTGTCCTGAAGGTTCATGGGGATGGACCGAGAGAGGCGTCTGGCAACCGAGAGAATGAAGGGCTTCAACCGGATGCCAGCGGAATGGTTTGGCACGGCCGACAGGAAACCGGGATCTTAACAAGACCCTTCCCTTCCCATGCCCATGCCTGCTTCTGATCCCTGGTGGTCCTTCGCCCTTGCCCCAGACGACAGGGATGATGCCGACGCTCGGCGCCTGACCGATGTCGACGGCCATCTCCTCGTCAACCCACCCGATGAGCAGGGACGCCTCACCATCGGCTATCCAGACTACCTCCACCTTGACCGCCTGCTCAGCGCGCAGACGCCCGCCTCCACCGTCCCCGACGAGCGCGTCTTCATCATCATCCACCAGCTCTTCGAGTTGGTCTTCAAGCAGATGATCTTCGACCTCGGCGTGGTCGCGCGCACGTTCCAGACGCTCCTCGACCTCAACGACGGGGACTTCCGCGCGCAGGCGCTCGAATCGCTCCCCGACGAGCGCGGCCCCTCGCCCTTCTGGCGCCCGTCCATGACGGCGGCGGCACGGCTGCGCCACTCGGCCCGCACCGTCCTGCCCGCTATGATGCAGTACATCGGGCGCGGGGAGGATGACGACGTGCTGTTCTCTACCTTGGAATACCACCGCTTCCGCGAGTTCCTGGTCCCGGCCAGCGGCTTTCAGACGGCCCAACTGCGGCTCATCCAGCGAGCGCTCGGCAAATCGCCCGTGCTCGGCCTCCACGTCTTCCCCGGCGACACGTTCCGGCAGCACTACACCGACTGCCCAGCCGGGCACGTCGCCCTCGGCGATCCGGCGGTGCTCCGGGAGGGTCATGCCCGCGCCTTCCCCGGCGCCGACGATCCGGCGCACGGCGTGACGGAGATCGACGACCGCGCCCACGCCGTACTCGCGCGTCTGGCCCCACTCGCTACGCACACGCACGCCCCGCCGCCCGTGCGCCTGATTCCGCCCGAGGAAATCGAGCGCGCGGCCCTTCGCCTGCGTGCCACGTTGGGCGACGAGACGGACGCCGACGCTACCGTGTCCCGCTTCCGCACGGATCTCGAAGCCGCCGCTCAGCAGGAAAACGAACGGCGCACAGGATTTGCCGAGGCCCGCCGGGGCGCGCAGGCGCTCCACGACCGCTACGGGCGCACCACGCTCGCCTTCGTGCTCGACCGCCTCGCCGCCACCGACGCCGCGCTCCACGCGCCCACACCCGACAGCTTCCTGACCGTCCACCGCAAAGCCGTCCGCCGCCATGTCGCAGGCGATGGTGGAACGGGCGGCGGCGGGATGCCCTACCTCGTCACAAGCCAGCGCTTTCTGCTGCCCCTCTTCCCTGCCCTCGTCGCCTACACCGACCTCGGCGCAGCGGGCACCGACGAGAACGCGGACCGCTGGTAGCCCTCAGCCTGGGTCGGCTCGCGCGTGCAGCAGGTCCATCGTCTCGACCGCGTGACGCAGGTGCGGGATCACGATGCTCCCGCCGACGATCAACGCCACATTCATCGCGTCGTCGAGTTCGTCGTCTGTCCATCCGGCCTCGACGCATTGCTCGAGGTGGTAGTCGATGCAATCGTTGCAGCGGAGGACCATGCTTGCCACGAGGCCGAGCAGTTCTTTGGTCTTGCCGTCGAGGGCGCCGTCGCGGTACGCGGCGGTGTCGAGGTTGAAGAAGCGTTTGATCCCGAGGTGATCTTTCTCGTCGAGGATGCGCGCGTTCATGCGAGCGCGGTAGGCGTCGAACTGATCGAGGCGGTTGGGGGTAGACACGGCGATGCGAGCGGGTGAGTCGTTCAAGAGTACCATCCAGCGCGCAGCCTTGGCCTCGCCTCTGGAGCGCCGACTACGCCGCCAACGGTGCGCTGATCCGTGTGCTCGGCCCTTCAACGCGGTAGCGACCGAAACGGAGGAGCCCTGTAGACGGAATCAGCGCCCCTTCGCAACTCCACCGCGCCCCCATCGTACTTTCTCAGCCTTCACCCACACCGCATCCGATGGCAACGCGCCAACGCCAAAAACGCCGTACCGACGACGCCTACGAGGAAGACGAGAGTCTTCTCGCCTACGAGGCGGCCTTCGACCTCGACGAGGACATCACCGACGACGACATCGAGGAGTTTCTCGAAGAGGCCGCCGAGAAGGAAGAGCGCCAGGAAAAGAAGCCCGGCTTCTGGAATCTCCAGACGGGGTCCGGCCTGGCTCTCATCGGCATCGGAACGATCTACCTGCTTCAGCAAATCGGGTTCTTCCCGCTCGGGTACTCGCTCGGCGCCCTCGTGGCCTTCCTGCCGTGGCTCGCGGGCATTCTCATCATCCTGACCGGCTTCGGCGTGCTCTCGTGGAGTCCGTCGCGGCGGCGACGGAAAGCCCGCAAGCGCGCGCGCGAACGCCGCGCGCGCCAGCAGAAGCAGAAGACAATGGGGCGGCAACGACGCTCAGGGCCAAGTGGCCAGCGCGCGTCGCGGGCCAAGCCGAGTTCGAAGGCCTTCGAGCAGGCGCGCGATAGTGCTGCGCGAGCCGCACGCGAAGCAAGCGAGGCGGCGAGCCGTGCTGCTCGACGCTCTCGCCAGCGCCGCTCCGGGACCAAGCGCCGCCTCGCCAAGTCGCGCTCCAACAAGAAGCTCGCAGGCGTGGCGGGCGGCATCGCCAACTACCTGGGCCTCGATGCAACGCTCGTCCGCATCGCGTTCGTGATCGGCGCCATCTTTGGCAACGGCTTCACCATCCCGCTGTACATCATCCTCGCCTTCGTGCTCCCCCGCGAAGAACGGGTCGACTTCGACCGGGACGACGACGACCCTATCGTCCGCGTCATCCGCGACTGAGTGCCCCTCGTCTGTGAAACGAAAGAAGGCCAGCTTCCACAGAGGAGGCTGGCCTTCGTGTACTCAGAACAGGCGCACTCAGGCGACGCCTTCGACGTGCTCGCCGTCCCACGCTTCCTGCGTCTGGCGTACGGCTTCCTCGCCGATGGACGCGTCGATCATCTTGTCCTCTTCGTTGAGTTCGCGCGCGACGACGCGGCACACGGTCTTCGAGAGGGTCACGACGAGCGGCGAGAGGTCCTTGAGGTGAGCCAGAGCCAGATTCGCCAGTTGCTCTTCCTTGAGGCCGAGGGCCGTGGTGTAGAGCATGTGGTAGCTGATGGAGGCTAGCCCCAGCGCGGTGTAGGTGTCGCGGATCATGCGCGACACCTGGTCCTCATCGCGGAGGCGATCGTAGAGGCCTGCGGCTACGCCGAGGGCGCCCGTGAGGGCTTCCTTCAGCGTTTCCTTGAGGCCGCCGCCCTCGGTGGAGGCGTTGTAGGCTTCCAGCGCCGCGACGTGGCGCGAGAGCGTATCGCGTACCTCCGTCAGGGCCGCGAGGGCCTCCGGGTAGCGTTGCGTGTCGTCGTCCTGGACCTGGCGGTCCACCGCTTCGAAGATATGCTTCTCGACGGCGGCCATATCGGTGACGTAGTTGTTCAGAATGGCAGTGCGATCCATGGGAGTAGAGGGTTAATGGGAGGGGACGAGGCAACTGGTAGGCCGCCTCAGAAGAAAGGGCCTCTGGTACGGCCCCCTGCTCGACCCCGTTCCGCTAAGCCCGCGTTAGGCCGTGCTGACACTCGATCCGAATCGGCCCTCACGGTCGCCGTTTGGCCGCCGCCGCGTTCCACTTGTCACCCGATCCTGCGGGATCGCGCTTCTCGCGCGCCTTGCGGAGACTCAAATGGCGTCTCGTGCGGGCTCGACTTGCTGACTGTCAACACGACCTAGGAATCCGGCAGCGTCCCGGCGACGGCCACATGCAGCGCATCAGGGTCGAAGTGGCGCTGGATGGCAGCGTTGACCTGCTCGACCGTCAGCGCGTGGATCAGGTCCGGGTACTCGTCCAAGTAGGTCATGGGAAAGCCGCGCTCGGCGTTGACGAGCAGACGCGTAGCCAGACCGCTCGTCGTGGCGAGGCCGACAACGTGGCTGCCCGTGATGGTGGTCTGCTTCTCGTCGAGTTCGGCTTCGGTAACGCCCTGGGCGACGAAGTCGCGCACGACGGCTTCGGTGGCGGCGATGCCATCTTCCAGGTTCTCCTGGCTGAGCGAGACGCTGATGCGCCAGTGCCCGCCGTGCTCGATGGCGATACCCGCTACACGGGAACTGATACCGTAGGTCAGCCCCTGCTCGTCACGGACGGTTTGCATCAGACGCGCGGAGAAATTCCCGCCAAGGATGAAGTTGCCCACGTAGAGGGGAAGGAAGTGGTCGTCGTCGCGGCGGAGGTTGAGCGCGTGCCCGAAGCGCACATCGAGGTTGAGCTTGTCGGCCATCGGCACGTCCACGCGACCCGGAGCATCGGAGGCGGCGTCAGTTGTGAAGCGAGCCGCCTGGTCGTGCGCGGCCCAGTCGCCCAGGGTCGCGCGGACGGCCGCGGTCGTAGCCTCCAGATCAAGGTCGCCTACGAAGGCCAGCTTCAGCCCGTCGCTCCGCACGTGATCGGCGTGAAACACACGGATGCGCTCGGGCGTGAGGGCCTCCAGCCCGGCCAGTTCCACCTCGGGCGTACGCACCGCATTCGGATGGTCGGATGGGTAGAGACACTGCTTGAGTGCCCCGCTGGCCTGCGCGCCCGTCGAGTCCATCGCGCGGCGAACCCCGGCGATGGCACGAGCCTGCTCCTTGGCAAACTCGTCGGCGTCGAGGAGCGGCTCGCGGAGTTGCTCGGCCAGCAGCGCGAGCACGTCGGGGAGATCATCGCGCAGGGCGCGCCCTGCGAAGCCGAGCCGTAGGCCATCGGGGTAGAACGAGAGCTGTGCACCGCGTCCTTCCAGGGCCTCGGCGATGGTGAATCGATCCCGGTGCTGCGTGCCTTTGTCGAGCAGGTCGGCCACGAGGTGCTGCGCGAGGTCGTCGTCCGTCGAGAAATCCGGCGCTGTCTCGATGGAACCGCGGAAGGACACGACATCGCGTACCTCGGTCGGCAGCAGCCAGAGCCGCGCGGCTCCCGCCTCGGCCGGGACGACGCGGTCGGCGAGGGCGGTCTCGGAAGGGTCGGCGGTCGTGTGGAGCGGGTCCGTCATGCGTCTTCTCCGTTTGCGTCCCCATGGGTCGGCACATACCAGCCCACCGTCAGGTGGTCGTCGCTGACGATGCGGGCGGCGGCGGCGCGCACGGCCTCCAGCGTCACCGCTTCGATGCGCGGGCGGTATTCGGTGTAGAGCGTCCAATCCCCCACGGCGATGGCCTCGTTGAGGCGACTCGCCACCGCAAACGGACCGTCGCGTCCAAACGCCTCCTCGGCCACCACCTGCCGACGGGCGCGGGCGAGTTCGCCTTCGGTCACGCCGTCGCGGGCGACCTCCGTCGCCACCTCGCGCAGCGCGGCTTCAGCCTCGGCGTGCGTCGTCTCGGGCGTCAGCGCGGCATAGAGGACGAACAGGCTCGGGTCGCGGAGGCGTGGGAAAAACGCCGAGGTGTGGGTGGCGAGGCCCTGGTCGGTGAGACGGCGGAACAGGCGCGCGCTCTTGCCGCCTGCGAGGATCTGCGCGAGCACGTCGAGGGCGTCGGCGTCGGCGTCGAGCCCGGCGGGCGCTTTCCAGGCAAGCATGACGGTGCCGAGCTGGCCGGCCTGCCGGACGATGACGCGGCGCTCGCCGATCTGCGGTGGCTCCTGCGTCACCGCGTCGCGGTGCGTGAGCGGCTCGGGCGCATCGGGCGCGATCTCCGGGCCTGCCGGAATCGCCCCGAAGGCCTCGTGGATTTGATCCAGGGCCGCGTCGGGCTCGAACCGCCCGATGACCGAGACGGTTGCGTTCGACGGCCAGTAGTAGGTGTCGTAGAAGTGACGCAGGCCCTCGGCGGTAACCGTCTCCACATCGGAGCGCCAGCCGATGACGGGGTGGCCGTACGGATGCGCGAAGTAGGCCGTCGCAAAGACGGCGTGGAGCAGCTTGCGCAGCGGCTCGTTCTCGCCCCGGTCGAGTTCGTTGAGGACGACGGTGCGCTCGCTGGCGAGGTCCTCGTCACGGACGCGCGCGCCCCGCATCCGGTCGGCCTCGATCTCCACGGCGAGGGGCAGGTGCTCCTTCGGGAGCAGCGCGTAGTAGTTGGTGCGGTCGTACCACGTCGTCGCGTTCATCTGCGCGCCGACGCGCTGGAGCGTGGCGAAGATGCTCGTCCCGTCGTCACGGTTGAAGCGCTCGGTGCCCTTGAACATGAGGTGTTCGAGCAAGTGCGTGGCGCCGGTCAGCCCGGCGCCTTCATTCCGGCTGCCGACCCGGTAGGTGACCATGACGGTGGCGACGGGCGCGGCGGCCTCGGGCAGCAGCAGCACGGTCAGGCCGTTCTGGCGATGGCGGTATTCCACGATGCCGCTGGAGGCGCGGACAAATGCGAAGGCGTCGTGGGAGAGCGGTTCGGGCATAGCGTGGGAGCACAAACGGTGCCCTCTCACGCACATCCCCGGTCGCGGATCCATTGCCTACGAATGGGCCTGTTGCGCCAGTCGCCCGCCGCGATGCTGCTTTCTTAGCACCATCATGAGATTCATCGGGCGCCCCATGTTCCGTCTTCTTGTCCGCTTTGGCTTTGCCGCCAGCCTACTGCTCGCCCCTGTGCCGATGCTACAGGCGCAATCCATGACACCCGATCTACTCGTCAGCAGCCGCAACACCAACTCCGTCAAACGCTACGACGGCACGACCGGCACCTACCTCGGCGATTTCGTAGCGCCCGGCGCGGGCGGCATCGCCGCCCCACAGGACGTGGCCTTAGGCCTGGATGGTGCACTACCTCTCCGACCGGCAACGCAATCAGATCAACCGCTACGATGCGGGGACGGGAGACTTCGTTGAGCTCTTTGCGAGCAGTGGCGGGCTCCTCCAGCCCAACGGCCTTGCGTTCATGCCGACAACCTCCACGGAGGAATGACTCACCCAGGCATCCCCGGCCTGCTCTTCACCAACACCTCCTAGCCGATCGATCACGCGCAGGGGCGTTACTAGAAGCCTAGCACGCTGTCGACCAAGAGCCACAACGAGGCGAGGAGGAGCAGCCGTAATATTACCGAACACACGACGAGGGAGACGTCGATGATCGTATCGAGGACGCGTCGAACAGGTACCGCCGTGGGACTGGGGTGCTAAGGAATGCTCTTCACCCCGACGAACGCCAAAACTTCCCCCATCCCGCCACCTGCCCTGGAAAGGGCTGCCGGCGCATTTGGTTGAGAATTTCGAGACGCCTACCTTCGACCGTGATGCCTAGGCTTAGTCTCGCGCCGTACTTCTGGGCTGCGAACGGCTCCCCCAAGCCGTGGCCGCGTTGCTCTCGTCCCGAATCGCGAGCCAGAACCTGGAACGGCACTGCTCATGGTCAGCCAGGAAACCACGACGCAACTCTTGCGAGGCGCTCGAAAGGGCAACTCCGACGCCTCCGAGCGCCTGTTCGCCCATCTCTACGAGGATCTGAAGCGGCTGGCCCACGCACGGCTCACGTCGCACAGGTCTGACGCTACGCTGGGCACGACCGGGCTGGTGCACGAGTCGTATCTGCGGATGATTGATACGGGCCAGGTTGAGCCGCAGGACCGTGTCCACTTTTTTGCCCTGGCCGCGCGTACGATGCGGTTCGTTTTACTGGACCGGGCCCGCGCCCGCACCCGAAAAAAACGAGGCGGCCGGCGAAAGGACCTAGGATTGGACCAGGTTGCCGTGGCGGCGGACATGCGAGCCGACGATCTTCTGGCGCTTGACGAGGCACTCGAAATCCTTCGCGCCAGCAACGAGCGCCTGGCCGCCGTCGTCGACTACCGGTTCTTCGGAGGGCTGACCTACGAAGAAATCGCCGAGGTGATGGCGACCTCCAAACGAACGGCCGAGCGCGACTGGGGGCGAGCGCGGATGTGGTTGTACCGCTTCATGAGCGAACCGAAGAGCAGCGGTCATGAAGGCCCCTGAGTTGTGGCGGGATCGATGAGGAAAGAGCGATATAAACCTGGAGACCCTGACCCCCATGGCCATGAAAGACGCCCCCATCTACCTCGAAAAGCTCGACCGGCTGATTGAGGAGGCACTCCAGCGGCCTAGGGACGAGCGCACGGCGTTTCTTCGTGTGGCGTGTGGAGACAACCCCGGTCTGTACAACGAGGTCGTGTCGCTGTTGGAGACGTTCGACGAGGCCGAGCACGCGCTGGGCGATTCAGCCGTTGAGTACGCTGCACCTGTCCTGGAAGCCGATGAAGTCCTGAAAGCCGATGAAAGGGAGGCGCACGATGCCGATTCAGGGCTGACCGAGCAGATTGGCCCATATTGCCTGCTCCGGGAGCTTGGCCGAGGCGGCATGGGCACCGTGTTTCTGGCCGAACGGACCGACGGGGTGCACAATCAGCCCGTCGCGCTCAAGCTCGTCAACGTGGGCCTCGCACCGACGTTCGTGGCGCGATTCCGCGCGGAGCGCCAGATTCTGGGCTCGCTGAACCATCCGGGGATCGCCCGGCTGCTCGATGGAGGCGAAGCGGAGGACGGGCGGCCCTATCTGGTCATGGAGTACGTTCCAGGCGAGCCCATTACCACGTACGCTGACCGCCATCGGCTCACCGTAGATCAGCGGCTCGACTTGTTCGGCCAGGTCTGTGAGGCCGTCGCCTATGCCCATCGCAACCTGGTGGTCCACCGCGACCTCAAACCCTCCAACGTGCTGGTTACGGAGGACGCTGACGGCGGACGATCCGTCAAACTGCTGGATTTCGGCATCGCCAAGCTGCTGAACGATGAGAGCGCATCGGGCCTGACGACGACCGTCGGCCCGCGGATGATGACGCCGGATTACGCCGCACCGGAGCAGGTCCGGGGCGAAGCCGTCACGACCTCTACCGACGTGTACGCGCTCGGCGTACTGCTGTACCGCCTGCTCACGGGGCATCGCCCGTACCGGATCACGCATCGAACGCGCCGCGCCGTGGAGGAGGCGATCCTCTCGGCGAAGCACATCGAACCCAGCGTGGTCGTTGTGCAAACCGAGGAATGGGCGCACACCGACGGCACCACTACTACGATTACGCCGACCGACGTCAGCACAGCGCGATCCAGCGAGGTGCAGCGGCTCCGCCGCAGACTCCACGGCGACCTGGACACAATCGTGTTGAAGGCGCTGCGCAAGGAACCCGAGCGTCGCTATGGCTCCGCTGAGGCGCTGGGGCGCGACCTCTCCCGCCATCTGAACGGCCATCCTGTCGAGGCCCGCCCCGACAGGATGGGGTACCGAATCGGCAAATTCGTACAGCGCCACCGGGTGGGCGTCGGAGCGGCGCTGCTCGTCTTCCTCGCGTTGGTGCTTGGCCTGGGGCTAACGCTCTGGCAATCTGGAGAACGGGCCCGCGAAGCGGCCCGGGCCGATACAGCACGAGACTTTGCGTTAAGTCTTTTCGAGTTTGACGACCAAGAGCTTGGAGGTGGAGAGCCACTAACCACCGCAGATTTGCTGGATCAGTGTGCTGAGCTTGCGCTGGATGTATTGAATGTCTAGGGTGAGGTGGAGGTACTGTT
>JABDIZ010000002.1 GCA_013003465.1 Rhodothermaceae bacterium | reverse complement strand
CGGGTGCATCCAAGTTCGGCCCACCGAGCCGAAGCCACACGCGCAGCACGGAGGCGTAAGCATCGAGCGCCTCGTCAAGGCCGGGCAGGTGGTGGCGATGCCGGTGGCGGATGCGCATCCCGCGGCTCGTCTCGGTAAGCACGAGGCGGCGTTCGCGGAGGGTGCGGAGCGTCTGCTCTAGGCTCCACGGGGTCGGGGGCTGCACGGGGCAGACGGGACGGAGGGAAGGGGAAGGGCAGGAAAGGGCGGCAGACATGAGCGCGCGGGAGCGGGTACGCGCGTAGTCTACGCGGCCGCAGTGTCAGCCCTGTGTCACTGCCTCAGCTACTGAATGCTCACCGCGTGCCGCGCGCGCGATCAGGGACTCGGCGACCTCGTGCCCGAGGTAGCGGTCGATGGCGGCGTGCGCGGCGTAGATCAGCGGCGTGATCACGATCGCGATGACCAGCTTGTAGCCGTAGTTGAACAGCGTGATGGCGATGATCTCGGCAAAGGCGAGTTGGCCCGCGAAGGCGACGATGAGCACGATGAACGTGTCCAGGAACTGCGAGCCGAACGTGGAGCCGGTGGCGCGGAGCCAGAGGTGCCGCCCGTCGGTGAGGCGGCGGAGCCAGTGGAAGAGCGCGATGTCAGCCAACTGCCCGATCAGGTAGGCCGTTAGACTCCCGATGATGACGCGGCCCGTCGTCCCGAAGACGCTGGCGAACGCCTCGTCCGGGACGGGCGAGATCTCCGCGGTGGGCACGGCGAGGGCAGCCTGGAGGATGAGGAACTCGAACACCACCATCGCCATTCCCAGAAACGTGACGAACCGGATGCCGCGCTTGCCGAAGTACTCGTTCATCACGTCGGTCACAATGAACGTGACCGGGAAGGCGATCACACCCGCCGTCATAATGACTGCGTCGAACTCGACGCCGAGGAGCGTGAGCGTGAACGGCAGGTCGAACGCCGTGAAGAACTTCCCGGCCGTGGCCTCCGCGATGATGAGGGCGGTCAGGAAGATCGCCGCGCAGACGACGAACACCTTCTGGGGGCGGTTGAGGACGTAGGCCGCGCGCATGAATGGGGTAGAAAGCGGGGAGGGGGCTCAAAAGTACCCGTACGGATGCAACGCGGCACGCCGTTTCGAGTGCAACGCGTTACCGGGCGGCGCACCCCAGCGGCCCCTTCACTAGTTCACCATGCGACCTGTGTACCTGCTCCGCTTCACGCTCGTCCTCACGCTGCTCGCGATCAGCCCCGTACAGGCCCAGATCCAGCGCATCGCGTCGGCGGATACGACGGCAGGCAATCACTTCGGCGCGGCCGTCGCCTACGACGGCGAGCGGCTGCTCCTCGGCGCGAGCGGGGAAGCGAGTTGTGGCGAGAACGCCGGCGCGGCCTACATCTACGAACGCCGCGCGGACGGCCGGTACACGAACGCTGCGCGCCTCGTGGCCTCTGAGTGCGCGGCGGAACGCTTCTTCGGGCACGCGGTCGCGCTCAGCGGGGACCTCGCCCTCATCGCGGCCTCACGTGCCTTCCACGGCGACACGACGCCCAACCCTGTGCTGCTGTTCGAGCGCCAGGCCGATGGGCGGTGGGCAGAGACGGCGCAACTCCTCCCTGGCTCGCCCGACGCCATCATCGGGTTCGGGGTGGCAGTGGCGTTGGATGGGGAACAGGCGCTGGTGGGGGCCGAAGGCGATCCCGAGAGCGGGCGTCCTGGATCGGTCTTCGTCTACGAACGCGACGGGCAGGGAACCTGGCGACAGACGGCCCGCATCGGGGCGCCGGGTCGCTTCGGGGCCGGGCTCGTGCTTGAGGGCAACCAACTGGCCGTGACGGCGCCGCCCGCGCGCGAGGGGCGACCCGATGGAGCCGTGTTCGTGTACGAGCGCGACGCTGCCGGAACGTGGCAGGCCAAGGGTCGCATCGACGGCTTCCGCGACGTTCGGCTCGCGGTGGCGTTCGATGGGGACCGGATGCTCGTGGGCCGCGCCAACGCGGGGCCGCGCCAACGCGGGGCGGCCGAGATCTATGCGTGGCAGGGCGAGCGGTGGGTACGCACGGCTACTCTCGAACCCCTCACGGCCTACGACTTCGGTGCCTTCGGGACCGCCGTGGCGCTCAGCGGCGACCGTGCCCTCGTCGCCGGGTACACCGAGCAACTCAGCCTGCCCTACAACATCGACCGCGTCGTCTACGTCTTCGGGAGCGAGGGGACGAGTACGTGGCGGCAGCGCACTGTCATCGACATCGGCAGCACGGCCTTCGGCGTCGCCCTCGATCTCGATGGGCGTACCGCGCTCATCGGCGAAGCGGGCGATGAAGAGCCCGGCGCCGCGTACATCGTGCGGCTGTTCTAAGGACTTGCTGGAATCTGTTGCGTGAGACAGTGGCAGGCCCCGCGCCCGCGCACGAGGAGGCGGGCATCAATCGGTACGACGCGCCGCGTGGGGAAGAGGGCCTGCAGCCGCTCTTCCGCTACGGCATCGTTAGGGTCGGCGAAAACGGGCAGCAGCAGTACGGCGTTGCCGAGATAGAAGTTGGCGTACGAGGCCGGGAGTCGCTCGCCTTTGTGAAGCACGGGCGCGGGCATCGGCAACTCGATCACGCGGAGCGGCGAGGCGCTCCGCGTCCGGTACCGCCGCAGTCGTTCTCGATTCTCTCGGAGGGGCGCGTAGTTGGCATCGGTTGGATCTACCTCCACAACTGTGACGACCGTATCCGGCGCCACGAAGCGCGTGAGGTCGTCGATGTGTCCGTCGGTATCGTCGCCCACGATGCCGTCGCCGAGCCACACTATCTCCTCGATGCCGAGCCCTTCACCCAGCCACGTCTCGATCTCGGCCTGCGAAAGGCCCGGATTGCGGTTCGGGTGGAGCAAACAGGAGGTGGTGAGCGCGAGCCCCTGCCCGTTCACATCAATTGAGCCGCCTTCGAGCACGATAGGGCAGTCGAAGCGGGGCAGGTTCAGGCGGGCGGCGATGGCCGCCGAGACCGTGTTGTTAGGGCCGGGCCGGTCGTATTTCTCGCCCCAAGCGTTGAACAGCCAGTCGGTGACCGCGAGGCCGTTGTGGTTGCGGACAACGAGGGGGCCGTAGTCGCGGATCCACTCGTCGTCGGTGGGGAGGACGTGGAGCTGCACCGTGCTGCCTGGTCCTGTGGCGATGTTCGCCTCACGGAGCCGCTCACGCACCGCCTCGCAGTGTGCCTCGTCCAGCGTACTGACATAGACCGTCTCGCCCGACCGCAGCGCCTCGATCATGGCGAGGTAGGCCGGGACGACCGCCTCCACCTCCCCAGGCCACGTGTCGTCGCAGTGCGGCCACGTCAGCCAGGTCGCTTGGTGCGGTTCCCACTCGGCGGGCATCCGGTAGCCGAGCGCCTGCGGCGTGGGGTTGGGAAGCGGCGGCGCTGTCGTGACGCGCATGGGTAGAAGGGTGGGATATGTGGCCTTGAGGAAGTTCCGCTGTCTACCGTCCATCGCCTCAACCTGTCATCCTTCCGTACCCGCTGTCTCAATCCAGGAAGCGAGCCGACAGCCCCTCGTAGGCGTCCACGCGGCGGTCGCGAAGGAAGGGCCAGCCGGTGCGTTGCTCGTCGATGGCGCCGAGCGGGACCTCGGCCACTAGCACGGCGGCTTCGTTCTCGGGGGCTTGCGCGAGCACCGTCCCATCAGGGGCCACGACGAAGCTGGAACCCCAGAACTCGATGCCGCGCCCCTCGCGCTCCGCGTCGAGGTCGTCCAGCATGACCGGCTCGAAGCCTGTCCGGTTCACGGCCACGACATAGCAGCCGTTGGCGATGGCATGGGCCCGCTGCATCGTGACCCACGCCTCGCGCTGCGCCGTGCCGAATTCCGCCTTCTCGCTCGGATGCCAGCCAATGGCCGTCGGGTAGAAGAGCACCTCGGCGCCTTGCAACGCCGTCAGGCGCGCGGCCTCGGGGTACCACTGGTCCCAGCAGATCAGCACGCCCAGGGTTCCCTTCGAGGTCTTCCAGGTACGGAAGCCCAGATCGCCGGGGGCGAAGTAGAACTTCTCATAGTAGAGCGGGTCGTCGGGGATGTGCATTTTGCGGTACTTGCCGACGTAGCCCGCCGCGCCATCCAGCACCGCCGCCGTGTTGTGGAAGAGGCCGCGGGCGCGCCGCTCGAACAGGCTGGCAATCACGACTACGTCGAGGGCTGCTGTCACGGAGGCGAGGCGCTCGGTCGTCGGGCCGGGGACAGGCTCGGCCAGGGCGAAGGGCTCCGCACTCTCTGTCTTGCAGAAGTACGGCGAGCGGAACAGCTCGGGCAGGCAGATCACCTCGGCGCCCTGCGCCGCCGCCTCGCGGATCCCGTCGAGGGCCGCATGCAGGTTGGCCTCCGGGTCCGTGCGCATGCGCATCTGGACCAGGCCGAGACGAAGCACCTCACTCATGGCTCTGCCGATTCCGCGGAAGGATCGAGGTAGGTGGGCAGGCGGAAGAAAGCGCTGTACTCATCCAATAGGGTCTCCGCCTGCTTGGCGCGGATCACGCCCGTTCTGGTTTTGTGCTTGAGCAGCATGTGCATCCGCTGTTGCAACGCACCGGGGAAATACTGAACGCGCGCCAGCATCTCTTCGACGGTGACGCCAGGGATCCGATTCTCGATGGCGTAGCCGCCGGGCTGGCTCACGTCCACGTAGATATGGGCTTCCGTCACGCCGCCGAACAGGTTATGGTCATCGCCGAGGATGTCCTGGTAGGCGCCCATCAGAAACACGCCGAGGCGGTACGGCTCGCCCTCGCGTAGCGGGTGGACTTCGAGCGCGCGTTTTTCGGCGTTGGGTGAGACGAAGCGATTGACGGTGCCGTCGGAGTCGCAGGTGAGGTCCATGAGCGTCGCCCGCCGCGTGGGTTCCTCGTCAAGGCGATGAAGGGGCAGGATGGGGAAGAGTTGCCCGAGGCCCCAGTAGTCGATCAGCGACTGGAAGACGGAGAAGTTGCACAGCAGTTGGTCCACCAGCAGGTCGTCGAGTTCGGCGAGTTCCGGCGGCAGCCACTCGGGTTGGAGGCGGCGGAGGCGGCGGTGGAGGTCGAGGGCGCTGGACCAGAAGAGCCGCTCGGCAAAGGCTTTCTGCTCCAGCGGCAGGTAGCCGAAAGCGAAGAGCGTATCGGCGTTGCGCCGCTGCTCCACCACATCGTGATAGACTTCGAGCAACTGCCCGAGGCTGTACGGCTCGGTGTCGTTGTGCAACTGGCGCCACTGGCCGTAGAGCCAGCGGACGAGTTCGTGGGCGTCCTCGGGCGGCGCGGTGTCATCGGCGAGGGCTTCTCGCGTCGTCGCGGCGTGCGCTTCGACGATCAAGACCGAGTGGTGCGCCGTCACCGCGCGGCCGTTCTCCGTCACGATGGTGGGCGGCGGCACACCTTCGGTCGCGCACACCTCCTGGACGCCGTAGACAATGGCGTTGGCGTACTCCTGCATCGAGTAGTCCACCCCGCCACGCCCGCCGCCGAGCGGCATCGCGTCGTAGTTGACGCCCAGGCCGCCGCCCACGTCCAGGTACTGCACGGCGAAGCCCCGCTGGACGAGGCTCACATAGATGCGCGTGATCTCCTTGACGGCGTTCTTGAGCACCTGCACGTTGGCCACCTGGCTGCCGAGGTGGAAGTGGAGCAACTGGAGGGCATCCCTCTGGCCATCGGCCTCGAGGCGTTCCACGAGCGTGAGCAACTCGGGCATTGGGACGCCGAACTTAGAGCGGTCGCCGGAAGACCCAGCCCACTGGCCTGCGCCGACGGTGGCGAGGCGGACGCGCACGCCCAAACGCGGCTCCACGGCGAGGTCGAGGGCAAGCTGTCGCAGCCGCTCGAACTCCCCGAACTTCTCCACGACGGGCAGCACGGTCTTTCCGAGGCGCTGCATCTGGAGGATCAGGCGCAGCATGGCCACGTCCTTGTAGCCGTTGCAGACCAGCAGGGTCGTGTCGTCGGTGAGGTAGGGCAGCGTCGCGACGAGTTCGGCTTTCGAGCCGCACTCCAGGCCCCCGCCGAACGGCTTGCCCGCGTCAAGTACCTCCTCCACTACCTCCCGCAGTTGGTTCACCTTGACGGGGTAGAGCCCGGTGTAGCGGCCCTGGTAGCCGACCTCGTCCATCGCCGTACGAAAGGCGGTGTTGAGCTGGATCACGCGGGTGCTCAGCAGGTCCTGCACCCGGATCAGCACGGGGAAGTGGACGCCCTGCGCGGCGAGCGCTTCCGCGACCTCATGCAGGTCGATGCTCTGTTCGCTGTCGAGGAGGGGGCGGACAGCGACGTGCCCCTCCGCGTTGACGTGGAAGTAGGACTCGCCCCAGGCGTCCACATGGTACAGGGCAGCGGCGTTCTCGGGCCTCCAGGGCGCGGCAGCGTCTGCAGGGGCAGGGGGGGAGAGGGTATCGGGTTCAGACACGGCGGGCGGGAAAGGCACCCCTGAACCTACCGCATTCCGGCGAATTTCTGCTCGGTTCGTCTATTTTCCGTGGACTCGCTGACCGCTGCGCATCCACATGGTGACTCCCGAACCTGCTCGCTCCGACCCGTCCGTTGCCCCTGCCTCCATCGCGGACTTCCTGCGGCACCACTTCCGCCACTTCAACGCGGCGGCGCTCCTCGACGCAGCCGAGGGCTACCGCGCGCACCTCGATGCGGGCGGCAAGATGCTCGTCGCTCTCGCGGGCGCCATGAGTACGGCCGAACTCGGGCTCTCGCTCGCCGAGATGATTCGGCGCGGCTACGTAGACATGATCTCGTGCACCGGTGCCAACCTCGAAGAGGATCTCTTCAACCTCGTCGCGCACGACCACTATGTCCGCGTTCCCCACTACCGCGACCTCACGCCCGCCGACGAGCAGGCGCTCCTCAATCAGCACCTCAACCGCGTGACCGATACGTGCATCCCCGAGGAGGAGGCCATGCGGCGTGTGGAGGATGTCGTGCTGGACGACTGGAAACGTGCCGAGGACGAAGGCGAGCGCTACTTCCCGCATGAGTTCCTGTACCGCGTTATTCGCTCGGGAGCGCTGGCCGAGCATTACCAGATCGACCCGGCGGACTCATGGCTCGTGGCCGCGGCCGAGCGGGATTTGCCGATGGTGGTGCCCGGCTGGGAGGACTCGACGCTCGGTAATGTGTTCGCAGCCCGTTGCATCGACGGCACCCTGGGCAGCGTGCACACCGTCCGGTCCGGCATCGAATACCTGATGGCGCTCACGGAGTGGTACCCGCTGCAGGCGGAAGGGACGGGCGTGGGCTTCTTTCAGATTGGTGGGGGCATTGCGGGTGATTTCCCGATCTGTGTCGTGCCCCTGCTGGAGCAGGACCTCGGCCGTCCGACCCCTCTCTGGGCCTACTTCTGCCAGATCTCAGACTCGACGACGAGCTACGGCTCGTACTCCGGGGCGGTGCCGAACGAGAAGATCACCTGGGGCAAGCTCGGCCCCGACACGCCCCGCTTCATCGTCGAGAGCGACGCGACGATTGTGGCGCCGCTGCTCTTCCAGTACGTGCTGGAGACGGCGACCGTCTAGTCGTCGTCCGAGGCAATCGTAACGAAGGGGGCGAGGCGTTCCAGCGTGCGTGGCCCGATGCCCCGCACCTCGATCAATTCCTCCACGGAACGGAAGCCACCGGCGGACTCGCGGTATTCGATAATGCGTTCGGCCAGCACTGGCCCGATGCCATTGAGTTCCTCCAGCTCGGCAGCCGTGGCGGTGTTAATGTTGACCAGCAGCGGAACGGTCTCGACGGTGGAGTCCCCGACACTGCCTGCTTCCGTCGGATGGTTGGTTTCGCGCGTGGGGAGCGGAGGATCGATGAGGCCCCCGGGTGCGCTGTAGGTCGTGCTCGCCGGATCCACGGTGAGGTGCGGCGCCAAGTCCTCGAACGTCTGCGGGCCAATGCCACGAACGTTCTGGATGTCCTCGATGCGGAGGAAGGCGCCATTGGCCCGGCGGAAGGCGACGATACGCTCCGCCAGAACGGGGCCAATGCCGCGCAAGGCTTCGAATTGCTCAGCCGTGGCGGTGTTGATATCGACCAGCTCGGTCGTTGGCGGGGTGCCAGCGCCTACGCGCAACTGATCCTTAACGGCGTTGACGATCGAGACGTAGACCGGCGGGTCGAGCACTGGATCCGGTTCGTAGGTATAATCGGCGCCGAGCAGCTTGATAATGGTCGTCTGCGCCTCGCCGAGCAGGTCCTGCCGGATGAACGAGAGCGCGAGCAGGCGATAGGCCCGCTCGATCTCGGGCGGCTGCGCTTCAGCGAGGTAAAGGCACTCGTTGACGAGCGGCTCGACCGCCGCGTACTCCTGCGCTACGTACTGCGCCGTGGCCTCTTCCAGCGCTTCAGCACAGGTCACGGGAGGGTCTGGCTGGGCGGAGGCCGGAAGGCCCAGGCCGATCACAAGCAGCAGGGCCGCCAGAAGGCTTCGCCCTGCGCGCAGGGGAGGCGCGGCAGGAATAAGTCGATGCGAGAGCGCAGAACGCAGCATGATTCAGATCCGATGGATCGGAAGGCCTTAGTTGAGGTCAATCTCGACGTGCGCAGTCGTGCCGGGGCGCACGGTCACAGTGACTTCCCGGCTGCCGAGCGTGGGGTGCACGGCCCGAACGCGGTGCTCGCCGACGGGTAACGTGGTGGCGTGCTGGACGTCGGTTTCACGAGCGAGGGTTGTCCCATCAACCACGATGGTACCCCACGGGCGAACGACCACCGCGAGGGTGCCCGTAGCCGGGGCTGGTGGTGGGCGTGTCGTCTCGGGCTGCGGCGTCGCCACAGGAGGTGGGCGCGACGCGGGGCGCTCGGTCTCCCGAGGCGGCGGGGTCCTGCGAGGCAGCGGTGGGGTCACCTGGACAGGATCCAGCGATTCAGTCGGTTCCAGCGAGACCGTCTCCGCCGCAAACTCGTGGAAGACGACTAACGAGGTGCGCTCACCCGGTGTGACGGAGGTCACCGTGTCTACAGGATTGTAGCCATCTACTTGAAGCGTGAGCGTGTAGGTGCCCGCTGCGATCGCATCCAACTCCAACGGCGTGATGCCTACAGCGTTGGCATCGAGGTACACCGTCGCGCCATTCGGAAACGAGTAAACGGCGAGGGTGCCAGCGTCTTCGCCCGGGGGGGCATCGGGCACACCGCCCGCGGTGGAAAACGCTGAGCGAGAATCGACGCGGGTTGACCCGTCGGCTACCTCACGCTCCGGGCCGTTCTCGCCTGGAACGAGCCACAGGACCAACAGCAGCGTACCCAACACGCCGACCGCCACAAGAATCAGGATGCGCTCAACGTGTTCGGTTAGATAGCGACCCGCGCGGCGCCACGGCGAACGGGGCGGCGGGGGCCAGGGATAAGGCGAAGGTTCCCGAGCCATAGGGCAACGGTCTAGGTGGGAGCGAGGGCAGAACTACAGACTCAACGCCTACGTCGTACTACGTAGCAAAGCGCTAAGCGGTTCAAGGTGCCCCAGGGTCCCACCAGGCACGTCTCGAACGAGAATAGGCAAAAGGATCCGTAAATACGAGATTCCCGTCAGGGAAGTCAAATCAATTTGCCGTGCGACGAGGCGTTAGCTCACGAGGGCTCCGCACGCCCCTCCACCATCTCGGCCCGGTCGCCGCGTAGCCAGCGCACGACATCCACGGTATCGATGGCGAGAGAGATTGCATTCGTCACCATCACGGCACGGATCCAGAGCCCGACCGGTAGCTCCATCCTGAGCGTGTCCAAGCGGAAGGCGAGCCAGAGCACGAGCGGGTACCAGAGCAGGTGAGCAGCGCCCAGGAGTCGGCTGAATCCCGTGCGTGCCGTAATGACCGCCATCAGTACCGCACCCGTCAAGAAGACAGCGAGTGTTGCGCGTGCTTCCACATGGTCCCAGAACACGAGCGGCAACATGCCATTCGCGACAACCAGCCAGCCCACCCAGATGCGCGCGGCGAGTGGCATGCGCCACAAACCTCGAAGAAAACGAAGCGCGCCGGAGAGCAGGTCAGTCACCAAAGGGAGTAGGAGGCTGTGCGCCGCCAATGGGGTGGCGAAGTTCGGTTGCCAGGGTGAGGTAGGGAGCTACGAGCAGGGCCAAGCCGACATAGGTCCCGAGTTCTCGGAGCGAGCCGGAGCCCTGCGCAACGGCTTCAATGATGTAGGCAGCCAGGACGAGCAGAGCAGGCAGCACGGCCGCCAGGAGGCGGGGCAGCGGGACCCGTATCGTGGCGATGGAGGGGTACGTGAGCGCGGCGGCCCGGAGCGCCTCGTGGGTGTGCAACGCCGCGTCGATGCGTTTGGCACGGGCCGCCATATAGGAGGCCATCGCCCCAG
>JABDIZ010000395.1 GCA_013003465.1 Rhodothermaceae bacterium | reverse complement strand
TCGCTGACCAGCCAGATGCGAGGATATAAAGTCGTCATTGTCAACCCGGCTGACGCAATGAATGTCAATGCGCAAAACAGTTTGCTCAAGACTCTGGAGGAACCGTCGGAAAAGACGGTGCTTTTGTTGGTCAGCAGTCAGCCGGCCATCCTGACGCCGACTATCCTGAGCCGTTGCCAGGATTTGCGATTTTCCAGCCCGCCACGCGATGTTGCGCTGGACTGGCTCGGCGGACAGGGCGAGGCCGACTGGCCGCAACTGCTGCAATGGGCCTGGGGTGCACCGCTGACGGCGGTGGCACTGGCTCGCAGCGGTGCGGCTGAAAAGGGCCAGGGCCTGTTCGCCGGGACGAACTTCGCCGTCAACGTGCTGCTGGCGCGCTGGCTCACGCCGGAAGCCTACGGGGCGTTCACGGTTGGCTTCATTCTGTTCCTGCTGATCGGCGCGGTGCACGGCGGGTGGATCGTCGAGCCGATGCTGGTCTTCGGTTCAGGGCGCTTCAAGGCGCAGACGCGCGACTACCTCCGCGTGCTGCTCGCGTCGCACGTCCGCTTCACGCTGGCGGCAGGCGGTTTAGTGTTGCTCGGCGCAGCCGCGTGCGTTCTGTTCGGGCAGGTGTTGCTCGGGCAGGTACTGCTCGTGCTCGTTGTGGCGCAGACGCTGATTCTGTTGCTCTGGCTGATGCGCCGGGCCTGCTACGTCGTTTTCCGCCCGAACTGGGCGGCGATGGCCGGAGCCGTCTACCTCGTGCTCGTACTGGTCGGCGCGTTCGTACTCGAACGGATGGGGTGGCTTTCCGGCCCGGCCGGGCTCGCCCTGATGGGCCTCGGCGCTGGGATCACCGCTGGAGGCCTGGCTCTCTGGCTTGGTATCCAGCGCGGTCGGCCTGAGCGCGCCCTCGTCCGCAACGCTCACGCGGCGCACCGCGAATACGGTCGCTGGGCGGCCTCGACCGGTGCGCTCGAATGGCTCCACAACGCGCTACCGTTTCTTGTGCTCCCGCTGTTTGTCGGGCTCGAAGGGAGCGCGTCGCTGCGGGCGCTCTACAACCTGGCGATGCCTGCACTGCATGCCTTCGCGGCCCTCGCTGTGATGGCACTGCCGATCTTCGTGCGTGCTCGGGAGGCCGGTCGGCTGCGGCCGACTGCGATGCGCGTGGGTGGTTTGCTCGGTGGACTCGGGGTGGCCTACGGCATGGTCATCCTGACGACAGGACACGCCCTCGTGGATTTCCTTTACGAGGGGCAGTACGCCGTCTCCACGGCGATGCTCGTGCTTCTGGCTGTGCTCCCGATAGCGGCGGCACTCGTCGGCGTCCTGATGGCTGTGTTGCGCGCGCAGGAGCGGCCAAAGGCGGTTTTCCGAGCCCGTGCCGCGGCGGCCGGTGCCGCGGCTACGCTGGGTGTAGCGGCAACGGTCGTGCTCGGCGTTGTCGGCGCCTTGCTCTCCGATCTCGTGACGCTCCTCGTCGAAGCTGCGATGATGAGTGGCATGCTCCGGCACTCCTCAGCGGACGAGGTGGCCCCCGTGGATGCTTCGACAGAAGAGGGGAGAGACGACGGGCCGATGAAAGTGCTGGTCAATGCTTTTGCCTGTATGCCGGGCGAAGGCTCCGAGGGCGGCGTGGGCTGGGGCATCGCCCGCGAACTCGCGCGCGACCACGACGTCTGGGTGCTGACCTACGAAGCCTCGCGCCCGCACATCGAACGCGAACTGGCCGAGCGGCCGGTCGACGGGCTGCATGTCATCTACCACCGCTTGCCGGGTGAAGCGATCCGCTACCTGCGTGGTGAAGCGCTACGGACGGGGTTCCGCGAACAGGCCTACTACTACGTCTGGCAACTCACCGCCGCACGCCGGATCCGGCGACTGCACCGCACGGTCGGATTCGACATCGGGCAGCACGTCTCCTACGTCAAGTACTGGGCGCCGAGCGCACTCGCGTGGGCGCCGTTCCCCTACGTCTGGGGGCCCGTCGGCGGCGGCGAATCTACACCGCGCGCGTTTCTGTCCTCGTTCGGCTGGTACGGCCACCTCTACGAGCGCATCCGGGAGACGGCCCGCGCCCTCGCGCACCTCGATCCGCTCGTCCATCGCACTGCACGTCGCTCGGCGCTCGCGCTGGCAACCACGCCCGAGACGGCGGCTCGCATGCGTCGGCTCGGTGCCGGCCGCGTCGAGGTCGAAAGCTCCGTCGCGCTGTCCGACGATGAACTGGCGCACTTTGACGCGGTACCGACGCCGCCCGAAGGGCCGATCCGGTTCCTCTGCGCCGGGCGCTTGCTTCATTTGAAAGGCTTTGCCTTCGCCCTAGATGCCTTCGCACAGGCGCTGGCTGAGGATGCCGACGGTGTGCTTACGGATGCCGTTCTGGAGATCGCAGGCGAGGGCCCCGAGTGGGAACGCCTACGCGCCCACGCCGCCCAACTCGGACTAGAGGAGCGCGTCCTCTTTCACGGACGTTTGCCTCGCGAAATGCTTCTGGAGCGTCTTGCTGCGTGCCACGTCCTCATCCACCCGAGCTTCCACGAATCCGGCGGCTATGTGACGCTGGAGGCAATGGCGGCCGGGCGACCCGTGCTATGCCTCGCGCTCGGCGGCCCGGCTGTGCAGGTCACGCCCGACTGTGGCATCGCGGTACCCGCCGCCTCGGTCAAGCAAGTCACGGCGGATCTGGCCGAAGGACTCCTCCGTTTGGCTGCTGATCCCGAGACGCGCGCCCACATGGGCGCCGCGGGGCGCCGCCGCGTCGCCGAGCACTACCGGTGGTCGGACCTCGTAGCCCGCCGAGCCGCCCGCTATCCCGAGGTCATTGCCGGAGCGCAGCCACCGGTGACGGCACCGGGTCGCGCGCGGGTCTTCATCAACGCGTTTGCCTGCGGTCCCGGCGAGGGCTCCGAGCGGAGCGTTGGCTGGGGCATGGCGCGCGGCGTGGCCCAGCAGCACGACGTCTGGGTGCTCACGCATGAATCCTCGCGTCCCTTGCTCGAACCCGAACTGGCCGAACGGCCCGTGCCGGGCTTGAATGTCATCTACTATCGCCTGCCGTGGGAGCGGCAGAAACACTGGCTGGACGGCGCGCAGCGCACGGGCGTCTGGGAGCAACTCCACTATTACCTGTGGCAGCTTGGCGCCGCGCGCGTCGCGCGTCGGCTGCACCGCGCCATTGGGTTCGACCTGACGCATCACGTCTCGTACGTCCGCTGCTGGTCGCCGAGTGCGGCCGCGTGGGTGGACGCGCCAATGCTCTGGGGGCCCGTCGGCGGCGGAGAGTCGGCGCCGCGCGCGTTCTACGGCTCGTTCGGTTGGCGCGCGCGCGCCTTCGAGTGGGTGCGCGATGCGGCGCGCTGGATGGCCCGGTGGGATCCGTTCGTGCGCTTCACGACGCGCCGTGCCGATCTCGCCCTCGCTGCGACGCCCGCGAGCCAGGCCTTGATGGAACGTCTTGGCACGGCCCGAGACCGTATCCGCCTGCGTCCGAGTGTAGCGCTTACCGACACCGAAATCGATGCTCTTGCTACAGTACCCGCGCCCTTCGATGGCCCGATCCGCTTCCTGAGCGTCGGGCGCCTCTTGCATTGGAAGGGCTTCGATGTCGGGCTTCGCGCCTTCGCGCGCGCGGAGGCCAAAGCGGAGGCCTCGGGCGATGACTCGTTCGACGAGGCGACCTATTGGATCGTAGGGCAGGGGCCGGAAGAGCGCCGCCTGAAGCGGCTTGCGAATCGCCTCGGTATTCGCGACCGCGTGCGCTTTCTCGGTCGCGTGTCGCGTGGTGAGGTCTTCCGCTGGCTCGCCGCGAGCCACGCCCTCGTCCATCCGAGTTTTCACGATTCTGGCGGCTTCGCCACGCTGGAAGCGATGGCGGCCGGGCGGCCGGTCCTCTGCCTCAACCTAGGCGGTCCAGCCATGCAGGTCGATGCGGACAGCGGCATCGTGATCGCAGCCTCCTCGCCGGAGCAGGTAGTGGCCGATCTGGCGACGGCTATGCAGCACCTAGCGATAGATGCTCGCGCGCGGATCGAGATCGGCAAGCACGCCCGTGAACGGGCCATCTCGGGCTTCCGCATGGACGATGTGGTGGCTGAGGTGCTGGCGTGCTACGGCCAGTTGCTCGGCACCGAGGCTACGCCGATGCCCTCCGGCGATGGGCAGTTGGGGGCCATGCCCGCGCTTGTGGACTCCGCATCCAGCCTGGTCGTGTGATGGACCTCACCTATCAGCCTCTTCGGTCGTTCGACGCGGCGCCTGCGCGCAGCGGGGCGCTATTTCTGCATGTCTTCGGTGTGCTGCTGCTGGGCTATGCACTCCTCGGTCGAACGGTCGCCTACGTCGGGATGCCGCCGCTGTACATCGGCGAGGTCGTGCTGGCACTCGGACTTGTCTCGGCGTTGCGGACGCCCGCGCTCCGGCGCGTGATGACCACCAGCCCGTTCATTTTCCTGGCGCTGCTGATGGGCCTCGCGCTCGTCCGCACGGTGCCCTATTTCGTCACGCATGGCCTGGACGCGGCACGCGACGCGATGCAGCTCGGCTATGGATTGTTCGCCTTCATCATGGCCGCGTTGCTGCTAGAGCAGCCTGAGCGGCTACGCGATATCGTTCGGCGCTACCGGCGCTTCGTCCTCGTGATGCTGGCGCTCGTCTGGGTGGCCTACCTCGTTTCCAAACTGTTCGAGGAATCCATCCCGTTCCTGCCGTGGACGGACAGCGCCCGGCTCGTGGAAGTCAAGGCGGGCGACCTGATGGTGCACCTCGCCGCCATCACCGTCTTCCTGATGGTCGGGCTGATGCGGCTGCGTCCGCTGGCTGTGCTCGCCCTCGCGTTCACAGTCGGGATTGTGATCGTGAGCAGCCGCGCGGGTATGGTGGCCTATGGGCTCGCCGTCGGGACGGCGTGGCTGCTCCGTCCAGCGACGGCCAAGCCCGGGCGCATCGCGGCGGGCTTCGTGCTCGTGCTCGCCCTCGGCCTCGCGGCGGGTCCCGTCGTTGCGGTGAACAGTGGCGAGCGCGACGTGTCCGTGGAGCAACTCTGGCAGAACGTTACCAGCGTGTTTGTTGAGAGTGGGACCGATACGCTCGACGGCTCAACGGAGTGGCGCAAGGCGTGGTGGAGCCGCATCGTGGACTACACCATCACCGGTCCCCACTTCTGGACCGGGCGTGGCTTCGGGATCAACCTCGCCAAAGTGGACGGCTTCTCAGTCTCCGAGGACGAGTCGCTACGGAGCCCGCACAACGGCCACCTCACCATTCTCGCGCGCATGGGCGTGCCGGGCTTTGCACTCTGGACCCTTTTGCAGCTCGTCTGGCTGGCGTCGATGCTGCACGCTTGGTTCCGCGCGCGCCTCGCGCAGCAACACACCTGGACCGGCCTCTTCGCGCTCCTCATCGCCTACTGGCTGGCGATGACCGTCAACGCGTCGTTCGACGTGTACCTCGAAGGGCCGATGGGCGGCATCTGGTTCTGGACGGTCTGGGGCATTGGGCTCGCCGCCGCACAGCTCCATCGGACGCACCCGGCGCTGTTCGAGGACCCCGACGCCGAGTCCGAAATCACTCCGCCGGTACGCCGTCACCGCTGGACGTGGGCGCCACAGACGTCCGAGCGCCCAGCTTCCTCCTCCGCGTCCCCCGCCTGGTCGTGGCCCCGCGAATCCTCCACCCCGAGCGTCTGATGTCTACGACGGCCCTTCCTCAAGTCCGCATTCCTCGTACTCCGCCGGTGGCTGAGCCTTCGGCCGGGTCTGATCTCCGCGTCCTGCTCGTCCACAACCGCTACCAGCGGCCGGGCGGGGAGGATCAAGTGTTCGAGGCCGAGGCGCGATTGCTCGAAGCGCGCGGTCACCACGTCGCACGCTACGAGTTGCACAACGACGAGGTGAAGGCGCTCGGTCAGGCCACGCTCGCGGCGCGCACCGTCTGGAGCAGCCCGGCCTACCGCGCCATCCACAGCCGCGTCCAGGCGGAGCAGATCGATGTGGTGCACTTCCACAATACGCTGCCACTCGTCTCCCCAGCGGGCTACTGGGCCGCGCGGCGGGCCGGGGCCGCCGTCGTGCAGACGCTCCACAACTACCGGCTCGTCTGCCCCGGCGCGCTTCTCTACCGGGACGGGCAGGTCTGCACCGATTGCCTCGGCAAGGCCGTGGCGCTGCCTGCCGTCAAGCACGCCTGTTACCGCGACAGCCACGCCGCTACGGCCGCCATCGCGACCACGACGGCGACGCACCGGGCGCTCGGGACCTACAGCCACGCCGTGGACCGCTACGTGGTGCTGACCGACTTCGCGCGCGAGGTCTTCGAGCGCGGCGGGCTCCCGGCCGACCGGCTGCACGTCAAGCCCAACTTCCTTGTGGATGATCCGGGCGCCGGGTCGGGTGGGGGCGGTTTCGCGCTGTTCGTCGGACGGCTCGACGAGACCAAGGGGGTCCGCACGCTCCTCGATGCCTGGGACCGCGACGGCATGCCGCCGCTCGTGGTCGTGGGCGATGGCCCGCTCGCGGGCGACGTGCAGGCCGCGCACGACGCCGGACGCCTCGACTGGCGCGGCTGGATGGATCACGACGCGCTCCTGGTGCTCATGCACCGCGCCGAAGCGCTGATTGTGCCATCGCTCTGGTATGAGGGGGCGCCGATGACCATCGTCGAGGGCTTCGCCTGCGGCCTGCCCGTGGTGGCGTCCGACCTCGGCGCCCTGAAAACGATGGTTCAGGAGCGTCGGAACGGCCTCCGCTTCACGCCCGGCGATGCGAACGAACTCGCCGCTGCGACGATGCGCGTTGCCTCTAACCCCGGTTTTCGCCGCGCGCTGGGCAAACAGGCCCGCCGCACGTTCGAGGCGCGCTACCACGCCGGCACCAACTACACCCATCTCCTCACCCTATACACCGATGCCGTACGCCAGCGCCGCGGTCAGACCGCCTCCGGCTAAGCCACGCCTTACCCGCGTAGATGCGCTGCCGCCGAGTCGCACAATTCTCGGCGTGCGCGTGCATGCGGCCACGTATACCTCCGCGACACGCCTCATCCTGAATTGGGCGCGGCGCGGTGAATCGCGGATGCTCTGCGCCACGGGCGCCCACGGCGTCATCGAAGCGCAGGACGATCCTGACTTCCGCCACGTCCTCAACGAGGCCGACCTCAACGTGCCGGACGGGATGCCGCTGGTCTGGGGCTTGCAGCACCTCGGCGTGGACACTGCCGAGCGTTGCTACGGGCCGGATCTGACGCTGCACGTCTGCCGCGCTGCCGCTGAAGCGGGCCTTCCCATCGCGCTCTACGGTTCGTCACCTGAAACACTTGACCTGTTGCAAGCACGTCTGCCCGAATTGGCCCCAGGACTGACGATTGCCTGTGCCATCTCGCCGCCCTTCCGTGCGCTCAGCGCCGAAGAGGACGAGGCGTTCACGCGGCAGATCGTTGCGAGTGGGGCGTGCATCGTGCTCGTGGGGCTCGGCTGCCCGAAGCAGGAGCGCTGGTGCGCCGCCCACCGAGGTCGTATTCCTGCGGTGATGCTCGCCGTCGGCGCCGCGTTCGATTTCCACGCGGGCAAACTGGCGCAGGCGCCCCCCACGATGCAACGGCTCGGACTGGAGTGGGCCTTCCGTCTCGCGATGGAGCCGCGCCGTCTCTGGAAACGATACCGTCGCGTCGTGCCGCGCTTTCTGGTCGGATTCGCCCGGCAGATGCGACACGAGCGCCAACAGAAGCGCCTGGGCATCGCTCCGGCCCGGTAGTCGCCGAGGCAGCCTCCCGGTCACCAACACGTCGGCTGAAGCCACTGCTCCCTTCCGGCTCGGCCGGCGGAGGGGCGGTCCCGGGGGGGCCGCCCCTCACCCATTTGGGGCGCACTCGACCTCGGATCTAAGGAAAGGCCGGTGCCTTGCCGATTCTCTAGCCTATGGCTGCTCGACCGCCTACTGTTTCCATCGGCCTCCCCGTCTACAATGGGGCGCGGTACCTCCGTGCCGCGCTTGACGATTTTCTGGCGCAGACGTGGACCGACTTCGAACTCATCGTCTGCGACAACGCCTCGACGGACGACACGGAAGCCATCGTGCGAGAAGCGATGGCGCGCGATCCGCGCATCCGCTACGTTCGCAACGAGCGCAATCTGGGCGCTCTGCCGAACGCCAACAAGACCGTTGCGCTGAGCCGAGGCTGCTACTTCTGCCTCGCCGCCTACGACGACCGCCACACGCCTGAGTTCTTGGAGCGTCTAGTGCAGGCCCTCGAGGCCGATCCCGGCGCCGTGCTGGCCTACGGCGGCTCGGTTCTGATCGATGCTGAGGGCGAGCCGTTCCGCTACGACCGGCCGACGCGGCACTACGTGGACGGGGCAGGGCGGAGCGTCCGCTACGTCCACGGCCTCGAACGGCCGTTGCCCGGCGATCCCGTTGCGCGCTATCGCGCGGTACTCAAGAGCCGCGGCGTGGATGCGCCGATCCACGGGCTCTTCCGCAAGGACGCGCTGGTGCAGACGGCAGGGCACCAACTCTACGGCTCGGATCGCCTAATCATCGCGCATGCGGCGCTGCTCGGGCGCTTCGCCTTCGTGGACGCGCCGCTCTTCCATTTCCGGATCCACCCCGGGAGCACGCTCTATCTCGACCGCGCCGCCTGGGCCGAACGGGAGACCGGTCGCGCTGGGGCCGGGAAGCTGCCGGAGACGCTTCGCACCTTCGCCAACTATAATCGCGCCGTCGCCGCCTCGCCGCTCACGTCGCGTCAGCGAGTTCGGGCTTACGGCGCTACGCTCGGCTACGCGGTGCGGCCCCATGTTCTGAAACATCTGTTTTGGCCCGGTCCCGACAACTACTGGGGCTGGCGCCGCTGGCCTGGGCAAGCTTCATCGCTTGCGGCCCCTTCCACCACGACGAGCTATGCAACTCACTGAGCCGATGACCGCTTCGCTGCCCGCCGAAGCCGGGATCCCTGGTCTGACGTGCCGCTTCTGCGCCGCGCCGATCCGCTACACGTTTGCCGATCTGGGCAGCAGCCCGCCGTGCGAGAACGTCGTGCGTCCGGAAGACCTGAACAAGGCCGAGGCCTTCTATCCCCTCCACGCGGTCGTCTGCGACCAGTGCTTCCTCGTGCAGTTGGACGAGTACATCTCGCCCGACGCCATCTTCACCGAGTACGCCTACTTCTCATCGGTTTCGACCTCATGGCTGGAGCATGCGCGCCGCTACGTCGCTATGATCACTGAGCGGCTGGGCCTTGGTGCGAGCAGCCAGGTGGTCGAGTTAGCCTCGAACGACGGCTACCTGCTGCGCTGGTTCGCCGAGCGGGGGATTCCGTGCCTCGGCGTCGAGCCCGCCGCCAACGTGGCCGAAGCGGCGGAAGCGCGGGGCATCCCGACGCGTGTGGCCTTTTTCGGCGAGGCCGAAGCCAAGCAGATGGTGGCCGAAGGGATCCGCGCGGACCTGCTACTTGGCAACAACGTGCTGGCGCATACACCGCACCTCAACAGTTTCGTGGCGGGAATGAAGCGGCTGCTCGCACCTAGCGGAACCATCACGATGGAGTTCCCGCACCTGCTGCGGCTGATGGAGGAGACCCAGTTCGACACCATCTACCACGAGCACTTCAGCTACTTCTCGCTCCTGACGGTGCGCCAGGTCTTCGCCGCGTATGGCCTCACCCTTTTCGACATCGAAGAACTCTCCACGCACGGCGGCTCGCTGCGTATCTATGTCCGTCATGCTGAGGATCCGCGTCCAGTCACGGCGGCCGTTCACGACCTCCTCGTCCGTGAGCGCGCCTACGGCCTCGACCAGCTGGAGGCCTACGCTGCCTTCGCCGAACAGGTGAAGGAGACCAAGCGAGGCCTCCTCGACTTTCTGATCGAGGCAAACCGGGCCGGGGCGCAGGTCGTGGGCTACGGCGCGCCGGGCAAAGGCAACACACTGCTCAACTACTGTGGCATCCGCACCGACCTGCTGCGCTACACCGTGGACCGCAATCCGTACAAGCAGGGCACCTACCTGCCGGGCACGCGCATCCCCGTGTATGCGCCTGACCACATCATGGAGACACAGCCCGACTACGTGCTCATTCTGCCGTGGAACCTGCGCGAAGAGATCGCGGCGCAGATGGCAGGCATCCGCGCGTGGGGGGGGCAGTTCGTCGTCCCGATCCCCAAGATCGGCGTCTTTTAAGAAGGCGCACGTGGGGGATCTACCAACCAGGCCTCATGTTGATACCCCTCATGCGCTAGATGAGAGCGGAGGGCAGATCGGGTTCCATTCTCTGCCCATAAAGCACGTCCGCGTGGGGGGTGGCGTACTCGCTGCAAGGTGCCCGATGGAGAGCCCTCGAACGAGTTGTCCACAACCATTCCGCGAACCGTCCACGTCTACTACACTGTATTGACCGCTCGGGTTATGTTGCCCACGGCTCTCGTGTCATGACACGAAAGCGGCCTTGATTGCGTGTAAGAGAGGGACAACGGAGCAGATCCCAATGAAAGCAGTTATCCTGGCGGGCGGTTACGGAACACGCCTTTCGGAAGAGACCGGCGTGAAGCCTAAGCCGATGGTCGAGATCGGCGAGCAGCCGATCCTGTGGCACATCATGAAGCGCTACGAGGCGTACGGCGTCCGCGAGTTCATCATCTGCTGCGGCTACAAGGGGCACGTCATCAAAGAGTACTTCGCCAACTACTGCCTGCGCGCCTCCGATGTGACGTTCGACTTCAGCCACAACAGCACGCAGTATCATGGCAACAAGGCGGAGCCGTGGACGGTCACGCTCATCGACACGGGTGAGGGCACGATGACGGGTGGGCGCCTCAAGCGCGTCCGCGAGTACATCGGCGACGAGACGTTCTTTTTTACCTATGGCGACGGGCTCAGTGACGTGGACCTGGATGCGCTCCTTGCCTACCACCACGAGCAAGGCAACCTCGCGACCCTCACCGCGGTGCAGCCGCCGGGGCGTTTTGGCACTTTCGTCCTCGGCGAGGGCGACACGCACATCGAGCAGTTCCGCGAGAAGCCACAGGGCGAAGGCGCCTGGATCAACGGCGGCTTCTTCGTCTTAGAGCCCGAGGTGATCGACTACATCGAAGACGACCGCACTGTCTGGGAGCGCGGGCCGATGGAGCGCCTGGCCCACGAAGGCCAACTGGCCGCCTACCGGCACACCGGTTTCTGGCACCCGATGGACACGCTGCGCGATAAGAACTACCTCTCCGGCCTGTGGGAGCAAGGGGAGGCGCCCTGGAAGGTCAGGGCCGAGCAACTTGCCACCCGCGCCGCCTGATCCCCTGATCTCGTATGCCTACACACGACTTCGCGATTATCGGGGGCGGCATCGTTGGTCTAGCCACGGCGCTTGCCCTGACGGAGCGGCATCCGGACGCGCGGGTGCTGGTCGTGGAGAAAGAGGAGGACTGGGGGCAGCATCAGACGGGGCACAACAGCGGCGTCATTCACGCGGGGCTCTACTACAAGCCGGGCTCGCTCAAGGCGCGCTACGCCACGGCAGGGAATGCCTCGATGGTGACGTTCTGCCAGGAGCACGACATCCATCACGAGGTCTGCGGCAAAGTGATCGTCGCGACGGAGCCCGAGGAATTGCCGCTTCTCGAAAACCTCCGGCAGCGAGCCGAGGCCAACGGCGTTGCCGTGACGGCGCTCACGCCCGAGGGCATCCGCGAGCATGAGCCACACGTGCAGGGGCTCGCTGGGCTCCATGTCCCCAGCACCGGCATCGTGGACTATGGCCAGGTGGCCCAGACCTACGCCCGTCTCCTCCAGGAGCGCGGCGCAGACCTCCGAACGAGCACCCGCGTCGAGGGCATTCAGGAGCAGGGCGACCGCATCGTGCTGGAGACGACGCAGGGGGCCTTCGAGACCCATTTCGTCGTCAACTGCGCCGGGCTGCACTCGGACCGGGTGGCGAAGCTCGGCGGCGTCGAGACGGGCATGAAGATTGTCCCGTTCCGCGGCGAGTACTACGAACTCGTCCCGGAGAAGCGTCACCTCGTCAAGACGCTCATCTACCCCGTCCCCAATCCCAACTTCCCGTTCTTGGGTGTGCATTTTACCCGCATGATTGATGGCACTGTGCACGCTGGCCCCAACGCCGTGCTGAGCCTCAAGCGCGAGGGTTACCGCAAGTCGGATTTCAACCTTCGCGATTTCGTCGAGGTGGCGACGTATCCGGCGTTCTGGCGATTAGCACGAAAGAACATGTCTGAAGGCTGGAAGGAGATCGTCCGCTCGTTCAGCAAGCGCGCCTTTGTCCGTAGCATGCAGCGTCTCATCCCCGAAGTCCAGGACGCCGATGTGGTGCCGACGCACGCCGGGGTCCGCGCCCAAGCCCTCAAAGCCGACGGTGCGCTCATGGATGACTTTCACCTCGTAACCGGACCGCGCTCATTGCATGTCTGCAACGCTCCCTCGCCCGGCGCGACCGCCTCATTGGAAATTGGCAACGCTGTGGCCCAACGCGTCGCCGAACTAACCGATCTCTCTTCCTCGCAACCCCTCGCACACGCATGAAGGTGCTCGCCACCGGTACCGCCGGGTATATCGGAACCATGCTCGCGCCCGTCTTCATGGCGCGCGGGCACGAGGTCGTCGGCCTCGACACCGGCTTCTACAACCAGGGCTGGCTGTTCCACGGCGCCGACGGGTTGCCGCGTACGCTCGTCAAGGACATCCGCGACATCACCGTGGACGACCTGCGCGGCTTCGACGCCGTGGTCCATATGGCCGAGTTGTCGAACGATCCGCTCGGCCAGCTCAACCCGACGATTACCTACAAGATCAACCACGAAGGCAGCGTGGCGCTCGCCAAGAAGGCGAAGGAGGCGGGCGTCGAGCGGTTCATCTACTTCTCGTCGTGCAGCGTCTACGGTGTGGGCACCGACGAGCACAAGACGGAAGAGTCCGAGGTCAATCCGCAAACGGCTTACGCCGAATGCAAGACCTACGTCGAGCGCGACCTGAAGGTACTGGCCGACGACATGTTCTCGCCGACGTTCCTCCGCAACGCGACGGCCTTCGGGGCCTCACCGCGGATGCGCTTCGACATCGTCCTGAACAACCTCTCGGGGCTGGCCTGGACGACCAATGAGATCAAGATGACGAGTGATGGAACGCCCTGGCGCCCGCTCGTCCATATCCTCGACATCGCCAAGGCCGCAGCCTGCGTGCTGGACGCGCCGCGCGAGGCGATCCACAACGAGACCTTCAACGTGGGTAGTACGGAGCAGAACTACCGCGTGCGCGAGATCGCCGAGATCGTCGCTGAGGCGTTCCCGGGCTGCGACCTCTCGTTCGGATCGAGCGACGGCGACAACCGCTCGTACCGCGTCTCGTTCGAGAAGATCAACACGCAGTTGCCGGGCTTCGCGTGCGACTGGGATGCGCAGAAAGGCGCTGCCCAGCTCCGTCGCATTTTTGAGCAGGTTGATCTGTCGGGTGGGGATTTCACATCGAAGAAGTATACCCGGCTGAAACAACTCAATTACCTCATCCGCACGGGGCAGATTGACGACTCCTTCTTCTGGACCACCGCGCCGTGATCTTCACTGAGACCAAACTCAAGGGTGCCTTCGTCATTGACCTCGAACGCCACGAGGACGATCGCGGCTACTTCGCCCGGACGTTCTGCGCGCGCGAGTTTGCCGAGCACAGCCTCGAAACCGAGTTCGTCAACACGAACGCCTCGTACAGCGCGCAGAAAGGGACGCTGCGCGGGATGCACTTCCAGCATCCGCCCCACGCTGAGGTCAAGCTCGTCCGCTGCACGCGCGGCGCCATCTACGACGCCATCATCGACCTGCGTCCAGGCTCAGAAACGTACGGCGAGTGGATCGGTGTCGAACTCTCGCGCGAGAACGGACGGATGCTGTACGTACCGCGCGGCTTCGCACACGGCTTTCTCACCCTCTCGGACGATGTAGATGTGACCTATCAGGTCTCCGCGTTCTACACGCCCGGTGCTGAGGGCGGGCTGCGCTATGATGATCCCGCGTTTGGGGTTGAATGGCCAGGTAGCATTGTCGTTATTTCAGACAAGGACCGCATGTGGCCGCTCGTCGAGCCCGCGTCGTCCTAAACCAACCTTCCAGGGGCCACATGATCATTGTCGACACTGCGCTCGCGCGCCGGGCGGAAGAGGGCGACCCGATCCGGGTGGCCATGGTGGGTGCCGGTTTCATGGCACGCGGCACGGCGCTTCAGATCCTGGGTTCGGTGCCCGGCATGCGGCTCGTTGCCATCGCCAATCGGCATGTCGAAAAAGCGCGACAGGCCTACGCCGAGGCCGGAGCGGAGGAGGTGGTGACGGTCGGGACCGTCGGGCAACTCGAAAACGCCATCGCGCGAGACCAATACGCCGTCACCGACGATGCCCTACTGGTGTGCCGCGCCGAAGGCGTCGATGCCGTGCTGGAAATCACGGGTGCCGTCGAGTTTGGCGCGCACGTGGCGCTGGAGGCCATCCGGCATGGCAAACACTTCATCACGATGAACGCCGAGTTAGACGGAACCGTCGGTCCCATCCTGAAGGTGCACGCCGACCGTGCAGGTGTCGTTTACACCGTCTCCGACGGTGACCAGCCCGGTGTCATCATGAACCTCGTCCGGTTCGTGAAAGGCATCGGCGTGAAGCCGGTGCTGTGCGGCAACATCAAGGGGCTCCACGATCCCTACCGCAACCCGACGACGCAGGAGGGCTTCGCCAGGAAGTGGGGCCAGAACCCGTACATGGTGACCTCCTTCGCCGACGGTACCAAGATCTCGTTCGAGCAGGCCATCGTCGCCAATGCGACCGGCATGCGCGTCGGGCAGCGCGGCATGTTCGGCCCGACGGTCCCGGCGGGTACGCCTATCGAGGACATCAAAGACCAGTACCCGCTTGAAGCCCTGCTCGATGGGCCAGGCATCGTGGACTACGTCGTGGGCGCGGCGCCCGGCCCTGGCGTCTTCGTCTTCGGCACGCACGACCATCCCGCGCAGCAACATTACCTCAAGCTCTACAAGCTCGGCGAAGGGCCGCTCTACTGCTTCTACACGCCGTATCACCTCTGCCACTTTGAGGTCCCCAACACCGTCGCCCGCGCCGTTCTCTTCGGCGACGCCGCACTCGCGCCGCAGGGCGGGATCTGCGTGGAGGTCGTCGCTACGGCGAAGACCGACCTGAAGGCGGGCGACACGCTCGACGCGCTCGGCGGCTACGCCACTTACGGGCTTGCTGAGAACGCCGAGGTGGCGTCGGCCGAGCGACTCCTCCCCATCGGTCTCGCCGAAGGCTGCCGCCTCACCCGCGACATCCCGAAGGATGCCGTGCTCACGGTCGATGATGTAACCATCCCCGACGGGCGCTTGTGCGATGCTCTCCGCGCCCAACAGGATGCTCACTTCAACGTTTCCACCCCCGTGCCCGTGTAAGGATGAGGGAAATGCGGCAGTCCTGCCGATGGCATAAGCATGCTAGGGCTGCTTCTTGGATGAGGGATCACATGGAATACGCCACATTCCAGAACAGCTACTACATCTGTCTGCCGGGCAGGGCGCCCATTCCCTGGCTGTCACTGGATCAGCGCCCCGACCTCAGCGGGCGCACACTCTACTTCAGCGGTGTGCTCCAGGCGATGGATCAGCACCTGGAGCAGGGAGGGCTCACTGTTTATATG
>JABDIZ010000369.1 GCA_013003465.1 Rhodothermaceae bacterium | reverse complement strand
GATGGTCACCGTGTAGGTGCCGGTGTCGCCGTAGGTGTGGCGGGCCGGGAGGCTGTTGGCCGTCGTGCCGTCGCCGAAGTCGACCGAAATCTCATATGGCTCGGAGACATCGCTGTTGACGTTCGCGCTGACCGTGACTTCCTGGCCGATGCCAGCTGTGCTCGGGGAGACGCGGCAGGCCGAGAGGATCGGCGCAATCTGCGGCTCCATCACCGTTACGAGGCAGGTCTCCGTATCGGAGTTGGCCGGGCCTTCCGCGGTGAAGCTGACCGTGTAGGTGCCGGGCGCGCTGTAGGCGTGCGAGGCGGTCATACCGCTGGAGGTCGTGCCGTCGCCCCAGTTCCACATGAACGAGAGCGGCTCGCTGGCGTCCTGGTTGATCATCGCCGTGAACGAGCCCGACTCACCCACGATCAGGTCCGTGGTGCAGTCGATCGTGGCATCCACCTCGGTGTATGGCGGGCGGAAGAAGTAGCGCAGGCCGCCACCATACTTCATCGTGGCGTCGAAGTCCGCTTGGTCAGCGAAGGGCAGGCCGAGGCCGCCGGGGTTGGAGCCGTCGAAGCCATCATCGGGGAACCAGAGCGAACCCTGCGCGCCGAGGAAGAAGGAAAGCTGCTTGCCGAGGAGCAGGTCGAGGCCAAGCCCGAGGGTAGGGCCGTACGAGGTCTTCGGCGTGTTGGTCGCGTCACGGTTGTCGTTGCCCGTCTCTTGGTAGAGCGCGATGCCACCGCCCAACTCAATGAACGGCGTGATCTTCCCGCCCGGGAAGGGCATGTAGCGGAAGAGCGGGTGGATCTCGATAAACGACTCGCTGTCGTTGATCTGTTGCCCGCCTCCAATGCCGACCGCAAAGCCGTTGGGTTCGTTGATGTTCGAGTACCGGCCGTAGAGCCCCGTCACACCGAAGCCGAGGTTGTCGGTGAACTGGTAGCCGAGCTCGGCACCGACAGCGAAGCTGAAGTCGCTGAACAGCCAATCGTACTTGTCGCCGTTGGCTGCGCCGGTTCCGTCAAGCTCGCCGCCGTAGGTGGTGGCGTAGCCTTTCAGAGCGAGATAAAGCGTTTCACTGGGCCGCACGACCTGCGCTGACGCCGCCGAGGCGAAAAGCAGGATTGCCGCGCATCCAAGCAAAAGCGAAGAGGGTAGACGCTGGGTCATAGTCTTCTCCTTTGGGTTCTGGGGCATGGAGAGAGGGGGGTGAAGGTGAAGTCGCAAACGGCGTTAGAAGAGACGCCGAGCTCCGGGGGGTGGGTTGAACCAGATGGCGTGAGGCAAGCGCTCAAACCCGGAGCTTAGTATGCGAAATAAAACGGTGACTTGCAAGCAATACGGGGCATGGGATGCCCCGTCGGCCTACGTGGCACGGGTAGAGTGGAAAAGGGCAGAGCCGCTGGGGAAGGGCTGCTAAAGAGAGGAGATTGGCGCAGGACGAGAAGCGGTGAGCGCATACTCATGTTTCGCTTCTTTGCGAAGCCAATCTAGGAGCGCCTAACTCTGAGTTGGACCGGGGGTTCCGAATCCTTCACTCAAAAAGCGGGGTGCGTCGTTGCATTCGCGGACGCACCCAGGGGCTTGATCAGGCAAGAGAAAGAACGTAGCGCTCCAGGCTGCTCTTCGTGTTGGCTGCCGCGTTGGGGTGGATCAAGCGGCGCGTCGCCATCCGGTCGAGTTGCGCCTTGATCAGGTTGAGCTTCTGCTCGGCCTCCTCCCGTGAGGCGGTCTCGCGGAGATCCTTGATCAGCGTACGCACGCGCGCCCGGTGGTACCGATTGCGGAGGCGGCGCTTCGCGTTCTGGCGGACGCGCTTAGCAGCAGACTTGTGTTGGGGCATAAGATGAGGTCGTCAATCGGGCGTCCCGCCGAGTCCTCAGCGGATCAAGGCGGTACGCTCGCTTTTTTCGCAGGGCTTCAAGCGCATGCCCCAATGCTTGGGGTAGCAGGTAGCTAATTTAGAGCGACACTCTGTGCAGATGCAGAGAAAGTGCATCGCTAGAGAGCGGTGCATTGTGTTTTTTTAGATAGGATCGCCGCGTCTCGCGCCGATGGAGTCGGCGTGTGCAGCGCTCGATTATCGTCGCTGTCCCGTGTCATCCTGAGCCGCCAGGCGGCCCGCTGCTCGCATGCAGGGCCTCTTCTCGCTAGACTATGCTCCCCGGCATTGTTGCCTCCGGTCTTTTGCCCAGCGTTCTGTTGTGAATCTTCAATTTCTCCGCGACCTCTTTACGTGGCCCAGTGCGTCGCGGACGATCATTTTGCTGGAGCCGGATGCGATGGCCGCGCCGCGCCAGTACGAGGTGCGGCCCCAGAACATCGCGCTGATGGGCGTTGGGGTGGCATCAGCGCTGGCGCTGCTGTTCATTCTGATTCTTTTTCTGACGCCGCTCCGTCGCGTGGTGGTGGGACCCGACATAAACGAATACCGGACACTGGCAGAACTCAATGCGCGCCGGGCGGCGGCCTTCGAAGACTCCGTCGCGTTGCAGTACCGTCAGATCAGCCAGTTGCGGGCGCTCATTACCGGCGACCTCGACAGCCTCACCACCACGGTGCCGGTCTCGAACGATCCGACGCTGCCGGAGCCCGCCGAAGCCGAAGCCGTGCTCGGCGTCACGCTCGATGAAGCGCCGTCCTCATCCGACTGGGCCGATCATCAGCAGCCGGCACTCCCTCTGCGCTGGCTCGATGCCTCCGATGACACGGTGCCAGCCGTGGGCTCCACCGCGGAAGCCTACCTCGCCAGTCTCCGCCTCCCCGCCTTGCCGCCGATCACCGGGTTTGTCTCGCGCGGATTCAACGCGCGCGAGGGCCACTTTGGCGTCGATATCGTGGTGGAAGAAGGCTCGCCCGTACGTGCCTTCGGGGAGGGCTATGTGGTCTTCGCCGACTGGACGCACGAGGGGGGCTACGTGATTGCCGTCCAGCACGCTGACGCCTATCTTTCCGTCTATAAGCATAATGCCCGCCTACTCAAGCGCGTGGGGGACCGGGTTCGCAGTCGCGAAACCGTCGCGCTCTCGGGGAATACGGGCGAGATCACCTCGGGGCCACACCTTCATTTCGAACTCTGGCGCAACGGTCTTGCGCAAGACCCTCGAACGTTCTTCGTCAACTCCTAGCTGGGCCGCAGGGCCCGCCCTCGGATGGCGCTCTTCAACCGCGATACTCCTTCTTCGTCTCCCTCTCCATCGTCCACCCCCGAACCCAGTCCCATGGCTAAAACCCCGACGCCCACCAACCCGGCCGAGCAGCACAACATCATTGGCAAAGACACCGTGATCGAAGGCACGCTCCGCTCCAGCGGCAACGTGCACATCAGCGGCACCGTCAATGGCAACGTGGACGTGCAGGGCCGCACCATTGTGATGCCCGGTGGGCGCGTGGACGGCGAGGTCTCCTCGACGAGTGCGGAGATCGGGGGCCGGATTCAGGGCCAGGTGAACGTCAAGGAGCGCCTCGTGCTCAAGTCCACAGCGGTGGTCGATGGCGACATCCGGACGGACAAGCTGGTCATCGAAGACGGTGCCGCCTTCAGCGGTCGTTGCGATATGGGCGGCGGCGCCGCCTCCAACCGTCCAGCGCGCTCCGAGTCGTCCTCGGCGTCCAGCGGCAGCAAGCCCGATAGCAGCAAGTCGGACAGCGAAGGCGACCGGCCGACGCGTCGTCTTGGCGGAACGCCGGACGCCTCGCGCGGCGCGGCCTCCTCATAAGTGCACCCGCCCGTGTCCGCCACGCCCGACGATACCCCGGCTTCCGATTCCTGGGAGCAGGACGCCTGGGCGGAAGACGCGTGGAAGCGAGACGACTGGAAGAACGCCGACTGGGGCAAGCCTGCCGCACCGTCGAGCGGGGTGCCGAAGGGTCCACGCAAGCGCGGGCTCGCGGCCTACAACGCGGGCATGATCGAAGCCGGGCCATACCTCACCTTCGGCCTCCAGATCGCCTTCGCGATGGTCTTCTTCGTCGGTCTCGGCTACGCGCTGGACCGGTTCCTCGGCTCGACGCCGTGGGGCATGGTCGGCGGGGCGGCGGTTGGCATGGTGGCCGTGTTCGCGCTCATCGCGCGGATGGCCCGTGAGGCCGACGCCCGGCAGCGCGCCAAGCGCGACGCCAGCCAAGACGGCGCCGAGTAGAACGGTCTGCCGCGCCGCCCTTTCGACCGGAATTCACCGACCCTTGCTGCCCCCTCTACGAGGGGCGGTCTAATTTGGCCGCCCTTCCGCTCGGAGGCGTGCTGCGCGCAGGCACCGGCGGCTGTCCTCTCCCCGTCTGTTTCCATCTGCATGTCCGCAGCCATCTGGTCGAGCGTTGCCTTAGGCGTCGCCCTCGGACTGGCGAACGCGGCGGCCAGCTATGCGCTCTGGCGCCTGGCCCGCGGTCGGAAGCAGTCGATGTTCATGACGATCATCTTCGGGGGGATGGGGGTGCGGATGCTCGTGCTGCTGGCGCTGATTGCGCTGGTGCTCGTCTTCGCGCCGGTCAGCCGAGGTGCGTTTGTCGGTGCGTTCTTCACCACGTTCGCCGTAGGCCTGATCGCGGAAGTCATCCTGCTCCAACGCCGGGCCGTAGCGCTCTCGCTCTCTCCTCCTTCCAACGGCTGACGCCCGAACTCTTCGCGCCTTGATGCGGACTCTCCAGGCTCTCCTGCTCAGCTTCGTCGCGCTCGCCGTGTTGGCTATGCCCGTGCTCGCCCAGGAGGCCGAGCACGCAGGCACCGATGCCGAACACGCCGAGGAAGAAGAACTCGACGCGCTTCACCACTCGGCCGACGGCTTCTACCTCGACTTCGAGCCGATGGGCAAGGTCGAGTTGCCGCGCATTTTCCTCGTCCGCAATGCCGAAGGCGGCTTGGGCCTCGATGTGTTCGGCTCCACCACCGGAGCCGTCGCGTCCGGCCGCTACGTCCTCGACCCAGAGGGCGAAGCGCACGGCGGCGGCGACCACGCTACTGAGACGCACGTCGCCGCTGAAGAGGGCGAGATCGAGCACGCCGACGAGGAGGCGGGTGTCGTCCCCGGCGAAGAGCCGATGGATGCCGAACTACACGGCCCCGAAGGCTCGGCCGAACTTGAACTGATTGAGGGCGACCCGCTGGAGGTGGGCATCGTTCCGGCCGCCGGCGAGATCGTCGCCGACTTCTCGTTTACGCGGCATACCATCTTTATGCTGCTGGCGGCGTTGCTGCTGCTCGCCATCTTTCTGCCGATCGGCGCGAAGTACCGCGCGGGCGTCGGGCGCACGAGCGCTCCGCGCGGCCGTCTGCAGAACGCGATGGAGGCAATGGTCATCTACGTCCGCGAGGAGATCGCCAAGCCGACGATGGGCGACAAGTATGCCAAGTACATGCCGTACCTGCTCTCGGCGTTCTTCTTCATCCTCTTTGGCAACCTGCTCGGCCTGCTGCCCTACGGCGCCACGATGACCTCGAACATCGCGGTCACGGCCGTCCTCGCCGGGTTCACCTTCGTCGTCACGCAGTTCGCAGGGACGAAGGACTACTGGGGCCACATCTTCAACCCGCCGGGCGTGCCCCTGCTAGTCAAGCCCATCATGGTGCCCATCGAGTTCCTGGGCATCTTCACCAAGCCGTTCGCGCTGGCGATCCGACTCTTCGCCAACATGACGGCCGGGCACCTCGTCATTCTGAGCCTCATCGGCCTCATCTTCGCCTTCGGCGCCCTCTTCGGCCCGGCGGTCGGCTACGGCACGTCCATCGCGGCTGTCCCGATGACGCTCTTCGTGTACCTGCTGGAGATCCTGATCGCCTTCATCCAGGCCTACGTGTTCACCATCCTCTCGGCGCTGTTCATCGGCATGGCCGCGGCGGAGCATGAGCACCACGGCCACGAGGAACACGGCGATCAGACGCACCACGAACAAGCTGTGCAGGCGTCGTCCCCGCTCGTGGCGGGCAATGGCGTCTACCACGAGGAGGAGAAGACGGTCGGCACCGAAGCCGCCATGGCTTTTTCCAGCTGATGGCTTCGCGAACGCTCTACGGCGCCTTCTCCAAACCCTGACAACCGGCGAGTCCAGCGCTCGTCAACCCTGAACGACCACCCACTCACTCACTCTCTACCTCCATCACCATGGATCCCTTTTCCTTCGGATATCTCGGTGCCGGTCTCGGCGCTGGCCTCGTTGCCCTCGGTGCCGGTCTTGGCATCGGCCGCCTCGCCGCCTCCGCCCTCGAAGGCGCGGCGCGTCAGCCGGAAGCCTCCGGCGACCTCCGCACCACGATGATTATCGCCGCCGCCCTCATCGAGGGTGTCGCCCTCTTCGGCCTGGTGATCTGCATCATCCTCGCGACCGCGTCGGCCTAAGCCCGAGCGCTGGACTCCGGAGGCCGGGCGGGCACGCTGCACCCCGGCCTCCGCTCTCTGCTTTCCTGTGACGCCATGACGTTGTTCCTCGCCGCTTCTCTGCTTTCGCCCCACGTCGGGCTGATCTTCTGGACGCTCCTCGTCTTCGGGCTCCTGCTCTTCATTCTGGGCAAGTTCGCCTGGAAGCCGATGGTGAGCGCGCTCGACGAACGCGAGCACACCATCGAGGAGTCGCTCACGCGTGCCGAACGGGCGCTCGAAGAGGCCCGCCAGATGCAGGCCCACAACGAGTCCGCCCGCCGCGACGCCGAGCGCCAGGCGCAGATCACGCTCCGCGAGGCCCGCGAGGCCGCTGACCAACTACGCGGTGAGGAGGTCGACAAGACCAAGGCGCAGCTGGCGCAGATGCAGGAGCAGGCGCGCGCCGAGATCGAGCGCGAGAAGACGCAGGCCCTCGCCGCCCTCCGCGCCGAAGTGGCCGACCTCGCCATCGGCGCGGCGGAGAAGATCCTCCACGCCAACCTCGACGACGACCGCCAGCGTGGCCTCGTTAACGAGTTCCTCAACGACCTGCCGCAGAACTGAGCTTGAGGCTTAAGGCTCGACGTTTGAGGCGGACTGCTTCAAGCATTAAGCCCGAAGCCCACAGCCTATAAAGCTATATGAGCAACCCCGTCGCCCGTCGCTACGCGCTTGCGCTCTACCAGGAAGCGCAGGACACCGGCGTGGTCGAGCGCATTGACGAAGACGTGGCGACGCTCGACGCGACGCTCGGCGGCTCGCGCGAACTCGTGTCGCTCTTGCAGAGCCCGGTCGTCCCGCGCGACAAGAAGGACGCCGTTCTGCAGCGCCTCTTCGACGGCAACGTCGAGGCACTCACGATGCGCTTCCTGAAGCTGCTCGTCGAGAAGGAGCGCGAGGAGCTGATTCCCGCCGTCGTGCGGGCCTACGGCGACCTCCGCGACACCCGCCTCGGCGTGGTCGAGGCGCACGTGCGCACGGCCAAGCCGCTCGGCTACGACGAGACGGAAAAGCTCCGCAAGTCGCTCGAAGCGCGCGAAGGCAAGACCGTCCGCATGAAGCTCGACGTGGACCCGGCGCTCATCGGCGGGCTCGTCGTCCGCATCGGCGATCAGGTCTACGACTACAGCGTCCGTCACCAACTCGGCGTGCTCCGCGAGCAATTGCAGGAACGCGCTTTCCTCAGCCAGAACTGATTTACCGGCACCCGCCGTGGCTTTCCAGCTCACGGCTCTACCTGACTAGAAAAAATGGCAACGGCTATTCGCCCCGATGAAGTCACCGCTGTGCTCCGCTCGGAGTTGGGCGGCTTTGAGTCCGAGACCGACGTCTACGAAGTCGGCACCGTGCTGCAAGTCGGCGACGGCATCGCGCGGCTCTACGGCCTCTCGAACGTGCAGGCCGGTGAGCTGATCGAGTTCCCCGAGTCCGGCGTGACCGGCATGGTGCTCAACCTCGAAGAGGACAACGTCGGCGCCGTGCTCTTCGGTGACGCCGAGTCCGTCCGCGAAGGCGCCGAGGCGCGCCGCACCGGCCGCATCGCCTCCATCCGTGTGTCGGAAGGCATGCTCGGCCGTGTCATCGACCCGCTCGGCAACCCGGTCGATGGCAAGGGCCCCATCGCCGGACCGACCTACGAGATGCCGCTGGAGCGCAAGGCGCCGGGCGTGATCTACCGCGAGCCGGTGACCGAGCCGCTCCAGAC
>JABDIZ010000366.1 GCA_013003465.1 Rhodothermaceae bacterium | reverse complement strand
ACATGATCCCCCGAAGCGACGTGCTTCTGCGCATCCGGCAGCGCATTATAGCCCTCGACGAACTGCTCGTAGGTCCCCATCGGGATGCGGAGATGGTACGCGTCGGTGGAGAGCGGCAGGCTGGAGCGCCGCAACTCCGGGTTCAGCGCCCGGATCGTCGCCTCGTCGGTGCCGGTCAGCGCAGCGATGGTGGCGAGCGGGAGCGAGCCGTAGACGGGCACATAGTGGTACGCATAGCGCGGCCCCGGCGTCACCGGCGGCAAGCCGAAAGCCGTCGGGTTGGAGGTCACCAGCGCGGCGGCGATGTACATCGGGACGTAGTTGCGCGTCTCGCGGGGGAGGTAGGGATACATGCTCCAGAACGTCGCCTTGCGGCCCGTCTCGGCCTCGGCCTTGTTCATGGCACGCTTGACGCAGCGGGGGCTACAGTTGTATCCCGAGAGCGCGATGTGCCAGTCGCCGTATCGGTCGTAGAGGTCGCGGAGGTGACGCGCGGCGGCGCGGGTCGCCTTCTCCGGATCGCGCCGCTCATCGACCCAGGTGTTGACCTGAAGCCCATAGGCGCGGCCCGTAGCCGCGATGAACTGCCACATCCCCGCCGCCTGTGCCCAACTCCGGGCACGCGGGTTCAGCCCACTCTCGATCATCGCGAGGTACTTCAACTCATCCGGCACGCCCTCTTCGGCAAAGATGCGCTCCACCATCGGGAAGTACGTCTCGGCGCGGCTGAGCCAGTGGTTCACATGCCGGTCCGGCTGCTTCAGCAGATACGAAATCGTCTGCTCGACGAGCCGGTTCATCGTCATCGGCACCTCCGTCCCCACGGGCGTAATCGTCGGGCGGATAACGTCTTCGAGGAGCGGATCTTCGAGTTCGTTCAGCACCACAAACATCTCGGCCCGGAGCGCGAAAATATCGCCATAGGGCAGCACCAGCGTATCGAGCGGGCCATAATAGCGCTCGTGCTCGGTGACGAGGGTGCGGTAGAGTTCGCGGATGCGCGGGCGCTCCATCAGGCCCGGCTGCCGCATGAGCGTGCCCAGATCGGCCATCGCCACATCAAGCAGACCCTCGGCCCGCGTCGTATCGCCTTGCGACTGCGCGATGAGCAGATCCGACTG
>JABDIZ010000309.1 GCA_013003465.1 Rhodothermaceae bacterium | reverse complement strand
AGCTTGAAGAGCGTCGCGCCGTAGTTGTTGAGGGCGAGCGAGAGGCCGAAGGCGCCGTCCTCGACGCGGCGCAGGTGCGCAATCGCCTGCGCGTGGTAGGGGAGGGCGTCCTCCAGGCGGCGCTGGTCGCGGATGGCGGTAGCGATCTGGTTGAGCGCCTGGCCGCGTTCGGTCGTCGGGATGCCCGTTTCCTCCTCTTCGGCATCGTAGAAGGCAAACGCCTCGCGCGCGTGTTGCTCGGCGGGTTCGGGGAGGCCGCGCCCGATGTAGACGGTCGCGAGGGCGAGGCCCACCGCTGCGGCCACGGCCGGATCCTCGATGGCTTCGACGCGGGCAGCGGCGCTGTCGAGGACAGCGCTCAGCGGGGCGTCGAAGTCGCCTTGCTGGGGGTCTCCTGACAGGATCGTTTCTTCTAGGAAGGCGAGGGTGCCCTCGGCGCGCAGCAGCGCCTCGGCCGTCCGGTCGCGCTCGGCAGCGAGGCGGGCCGTGTAGAATCCGATGAGCGTTGCGGTGACTAGAACGACCGCAGCGGTTGCGGCGACGCCCACGCGGTGGCGGCGCACGAAGCGGCTCAGGCGGTAACGGGCCGTCGCCGGGCGGGCCTCGACTGGAAGGCCGCGCAGGTGACGGCGAAGGTCGAGGGCGAGGGCTTCGGCGGAGGCGTAGCGGCGCTCGGGCTCCTTGGCGAGCGCCTTCATCACGATGGTGTCGAGATCCCCGCGGAGTGTCCGAGCGCGTTCGGGCGAGGCCACGGTGCTGGGCAGAGGCGGCTCCACCTCGGCCACCAGGCGCTCCACCTCGCTCGCCGTTTTGCCGCTGAGGTCGTAGGGCCGTTGCCCGGTCAGGAGTTCGTAGAGCACCACGCCAAGGGCGTAGACATCCGCAGCCGTCGTGACGGGCTCGCCGCGCACCTGCTCCGGCGCGGCATACGAGGGCGTAAGGGCGCGCGGTACAGTAGGGAGCGTCAGGCCGTCACCGGTGGGGTCGCCGAGGAGGGCCGAGACGCCGAAGTCGAGCAGCTTGACTATCGCCTCTCTCCCAACTGCATTCTCTGCGATGAGGATGTGAGCAGGCTTGAGGTCGCGGTGGACGACGAGGTTGCGGTGGGCATACGCGACTGCGTCGCAGGCCTGCGCGAAGAGGTCCACCCGCTGCGCGGCATTGAGGTCGTGCCGGTCGGCGTAGTCCGTGATCGGCTCGCCGTCAACGAGTTCGAGGGCGAGGTAGGGGAGGCCCTCCTCTGTGACGCCGCCGTCGTAGAGGCGCGCGATGCCGGGGTGTTCGAGGCGGGCCAGGATCTGGCGTTCGGCGGCAAGGCGGCGCGCGAGCGGCTCGCCCGAGGCCAAGATGGTTCCCGGCGCGAGCAGCTTGAGCGCGACGGTGCGCTCGTAGAGGCCGTCGGCGCGCGAGGCGCGGTAGACAACGCCCATGCCGCCCGCGCCCAAGCGCTCCTCGATCCGCCACGGCCCGATGGGCTGTCCCTGGATCCGTACGTCTGGGGGCGCCTCGGTGGTAGCGCCCGTCTCCGTGCGAGCGAGGAACGGCTGATCGAGAAACCCGTCGTCGCCTCCATGCGCAGCCAGCATCGCGGTGACGGCCGTGCGGAGGTCGGTGTCCGGGCAGGTGCGTTCGAGCCAGGCAAGCCGCTCGGCAGCGGGCTGTTCTAGCGCATCGTGGAAGAGCGTGGTGATACGGGCGTGTCGGTCGGTGGGCGTCATGCCGCCTCCGAGAGCGTGTGGTAGAGCCAGGCGCGGGCGGCCGTCCAGTCGCGCTTGACCGTAGCGGGGGAGAGGCCGAGTACTTCCGCCGCCTCGGGAATGGTGAGCCCGACGAAGTAGCGCAATTCGACCACCTCGGCCTGGCGCGCGTCGAGGGTGGTCAGCTGCGTCAGCGCCTCATCGAGGGCGACGACCTGCTCGGCCTGCTCGGGCGGGACGAGGCGCATCTCATCGAGGGCTAGCGGACGAATGCCCCCGCCGCGCTTCTGGCGCTGCTGCGCGCGGGCATGGTCCACGAGCACCTCGCGCATGGCACGGGCCGCCACCCGCAGGAAGTGCCGCCGGTCCGCGAAGCCGCTTTTGCTGCGGGCCAGTTTCTCGTAGGCCTCGTGGACGAGCGCCGTCGTGTTGAGGGTCTCGCTGCTGCTCCGCCGCCGCTGCTGGTGCGCGAGAGCCCGCAACTCGTCGTAGACGAGCGGGATCAGCCGTTCGAGTGCATCGCGGTCGCCCTCCTGGATGCGTGCCAGCAGGCGCGTGATCTCATGCGGTTCGGCCATGCCCCTCGGTGTCGCGCTAGAACGGCTTAACTCTGTGAATTGTACGGCTCAGCGCCGCAAGGATATGTGCGGAGGACGAATCAAGCAAGGGCAGCCGATCAGGTTTTCTCACGGCCCGTGAGCCGTTTTATGAGAAAAGGACGGATGAAAGGCAGGCAATACCCCTTCCATGGCGAACGGTTGTGGGCTGAGCCGCTTTACAGCCTTCTGTGGTTTGTCTTGGTGACCCCGCCGCTTTCCCTGTTAACCCGTTCGGTGCTCTCATGCATGTCTCTGACCGCTTGCACGCAGCTCTCGCTGTTGTTGCGCTCCTCCTGTTCACCGCCACGACCGTGCGCGCCGACGACCGCGTCAAGGCCGAAACCCGCGTAGATCAGGTCCGCGCCGAGTATGGCCTCACCGGCGAGGATGTCATCATCGCCATCCTCGACCGCGGCATCGATTACGAGCATCCCGACTTCCGCAACGCCGATGGCACCACGCGCATCCTCGCCATTTATGATCTGACCGATCCGTCGGGCGCGAGCGACCCCGCCAACCCGACAGGCGTTGGCACGGTCTACACGCGCGCCGAGATCGACGCGGCGCTGGCTGGAGGCTCGCCACTTGCCCACCGCGATGCCGTAGGCCACGGCACCTCGACGGCCGGGCTGGCGGGCGGCAACGGACGGGCGAGCGACGGCGAGATCGAGGGCATGGCGCCCAACGCCACGTTTGTCATCGTCAAGTTCACGACCGAGGGCGCTCCCGCTCACGACGGCGAGCCGGCCGAGGCCCCGTTCTACAATCCGGGTCTTCTGCCAACGGCACTCGACTACGTGCTCGGCCTCGCGGATGCGGCGGAGCTTCCCATCGTCTTCCTCGCCAACTTCGGCAGCGTTGGGGGACCAATGGACGGCACGAGCGATTTCGCGCAGGCCATCGACAGCCGGTTCGGGGCGGGCATCCCAGGCCGCATATTCGTGACAGGTACGAGTGATGATGGTGGGGTCGACAACCATGCAGGCGGCACGGTCGGGCAGGGGCAGACGGTCGAGCTGCAATTCCAGAAAGGCTACGCGGGCTTCCTGCGCATCAACCTGTGGTACCCGGACTCGGACCGCTTCGGCGTAGAGGTTGTCACGCCGTCGGGATCGTCGGGCCCCCTCGCCACGCCCATGACCAACGGGACGCAGGCCTCGGCGAGCGGGACTGGGTTTACGTATTTCCACAACGGCAGCGCCGTCGACTTCTTTGGCGCGGACAACGACAAGCGCGAGATTCTGATCGACTTCAGTGGTGTGCCCGGGACGTACACCCTCCGCCTGACGGGCACGGCTGTCGCCGATGGTCGCTTCGATGCGTCCCTCAACCCGTCGAACTTCTACGCCCAACCCGACAACCGCTTCCTTACCTTCGTGGAGGAGGGCTATCAGG
>JABDIZ010000272.1 GCA_013003465.1 Rhodothermaceae bacterium | reverse complement strand
CCATGCCCTCCATGAGGGCGCCGTTGGCCATGATGAGCTCGGCGTACACGTCTTCGAGCGTGCCGCGGGCCACGATCACGAGCACCTTGTTGACGGGGTGCTTCGCCGTGGCAACGGCGGGGGCAGTGGCAGGGGTGACTTCCATGACAGACCTCGTGGAATCAGACAGAGAAAAAGGGGGTGCCGTCGGGCGGCGCCGTCAGACGCAACTGGTCGGCTTCGGAATGCCAGCAATCTTGCTCGACACCTTCAGCGGGCCGCCGGGGAAGAGCGCGTAGAACTCCTTGATGGTCACGATCCCCGACTTGCCGATGCGGCGGATCGTGAGCGGCGTCTCGTCGAAGTGACGCTGGCGCAGGTAGTTCAGCACGGCGAAGTGCTCGTCGGTGAGCGTGATCCCGTATTCGGCGGCGATGGCGTGCGCGATATCGGGCGTCCACTGCGTGGCGTCGGTGAGGTAGCCTTCCTCGTTGCGGGCGACGGTGGTCGGGACGGTGAGGGTTTCCATGACAGGATGGGTTGAGTGACGAATCAAGCGACGGGAGTCCGGTCAGGCGGGCTCGGCGATGGGCTTCGGGTCCACCTTCTTGCCGGCCATAGAGAGGGCAGTGGACACGGGCATCTCCTTGCCCGTGAGCAGGACGTGCCAGTACACCCACTTGAAGGCCAGCTTGCCGAGGTGGTTGAGGTGCGTCTCCTTGAGTAGGCGCATCGGCCCGAGGACGGGCAGTGGGAAGTCGCCCGGCAGCGGCTCGGTGTCGTAGTTGAAGTCGATCAGCGTGGCCTTGCCGTGGCCCGTCTCGATGAAGCAGTTGGCGTGGCCGTCGAAGCGCGCCGTGAGCGCCTCGCCAGCGACGTAATGGAGGACGTTCTCGGTCAGCACCTCGGCCTCGAAGTGGGCGACCGAGCCCGCCTTGGAAGTCGGCAGGTTGGTGGCGTCGCCGAGGACGAAGATGTTGGCGTAGTCGCGCGCCAGCAGCGTGTGCTTGTCGGTCGGGATGAAGCGGAGGTCGTCGTCGTCGCCCATGCCGCTCGTCTCGACCCACTCGGCGCCCATGTTGACGGGCACACTCACCAGGAGGTCGAAGGGGACTTCCTGGCCGTCGTAGGAGACGAGCACCTTCCGCTCGTTGTCCACCGATTCGAGGTAGAAGTCGGGGACGACGGTGATGCGCTTCTCGTCGAGGAGACCGCTGAGGAAGGCCGTCGCCTTGGGCTTTGTGAACGCGCCTGAGAGCGGCGTGACGTAGTGGATGTCCACGCGGTCGCGGATGCCGCGCTCCTCGAAGAACGCGTCGGCGAGGAAGGCAAACTCCAGCGGCGCGACGGGGCACTTGAAGACGCTCTCGGCGAGGTTGATGACGAGGCGCCCGCCCTCCCAGGTCTCCAGCTTCTCGGCGAGTTGCACCGCCCCCTCGAAGGTGTAAAAGTCGAAGATGTCCTCGTACCAGAGCGGCCCGAGCAGGCCGGGCGTTTCCTCGGGGCACGGCGCCGTCCCCGTTGCGACGATCAGCACGTCGTAGGGGAGCACCGTGTCGCTCGCGAGGTGGACTTCGTTGCGTTCGGGGACCACCCGCTCGACTTCATCGAAGAGGGCCGTGATGCCGTCCGGGAAGAACTCGCGCTTGGGACGGACGACCTCCTCCGGTTCGTAGATCCCGAACGGGATGAAGAGGAAGCCGGGCTGATAGAAGTGGTGCTCGTCGCGGTCCACAATGGTGAGCGCCCACTCGTCCGGGTCGAGCCGGTCGTGGAGCTTGTTGAGCATCATGGTGCCCGCGGTCCCGGCGCCGAGAATGACGAGCTGTTTCATGAGCGGAGGGGTCCAGATGAACGATGCTCCAGAGTAAAACGCATCGCGCCGCGCGCGTGACGGGGGCCAGGGAGTGGGGGCGTAGGGCCATATCGGGCCCCATTGTAGGGGAGCCACCTACGCGCTCGCCGCCCTCCGCTCGCGCGATTTTCGACAGGCCTTCGTGCCCGCCGTCGAGTGGGCCGTTGTAACTTGCGCGCCTGTCTCGGAGGGGTGCCGGAGTGGTTGAACGGGGCGGTCTCGAAAACCGTTGTGGGTCTTTGGCTCACCGAGGGTTCGAATCCCTCCCCCTCCGCCGAAGCCTTGGCTTCTGAAAACGCCCGGTCGTCTCGTACGGCCGGGCGTTCGTCGTTTCTCGGCAGAACCAGCGCGGGCGCGGGCGGGTTGAACGAGAAACCCATCGCCTGACTATGCCTACGCACACCAAAACCCTCCACATCGACGGCATGAGCTGCCAGCACTGCGTCCGCGCTGTCCGCGAGGCCATTGAAGCGATCCCCGGTGTCGAGCTGGAAGACGTGGAAATCGGGAGCGCGATCGTCCGACTGGATAGCCCCGACGAGACCGTACGGGAGGCGCTCCGCCAAGCCGTGGACGACGCGGGCTACACCGTGTCGCCCCGGGGGCCCTGGTAGTGGCCGAGCCCACCCCTCACGGAGACGGCGTCGTCGCGGTGCCTCCGGGCCGTGACGCGCCGACCGGCGAGACGCGCCTGGCGCTGCCGGTGGAGGGGATGGAGTGCGCCGCGTGCGCTGTCCGCATCGAGAAGCGGCTCAGCAAAACGCCCGGCGTCCAGTCGGCCGTGGTCAACTACGCCACGGGCGAAGCGCTGGTCGCGTTCGACCCGTCCGCGACGGACGTAGAGCATCTGGCCGAAACCGTCGAGAAAACCGGCTATGGCATCCGTACCGAGACCCTGGCGGTGCCGTTGAGCGATGACACGTCTGCTGGCGCCGTAGAGGCGGTGCTGTCCCGCGCCAACGGTTTTCTCCGCGCTGAGGTAGAAGACGACGAGACCACGCTGTACTACGTCCCCGGTGTCGCCGACCCCGACGCCTTGCTCGAAGCACTGGAAACGGCCGGGCTTGTCGAGGCCGGAGCGACGGTCGAGCGGGCCGACCCGGAGGCTGCCGAGCAGGAGGCCGAGGCCCGGTACCGGTCCATGTTGCGCCGTCTGATGGTGGCGGCTGCGCTGACGCTGCCGGTCGTGGTGATTGCCATGACGCACGGGGCGCTGGACTTTCCCGGTAGCCGACTCGTCCAGCTTGCGCTCACCACGCCCGTCGTCGTGTGGGCCGGGCGTGGCTTCTTCACCGGCGCGTGGCGGGCCTTCCGCCATCACGCCGCGGACATGAACACGCTCGTCGCGCTCGGCGTGGGGACGGCCTATGGCTACAGCCTGCTCGCCACCCTCGCCGACGATGCCCTGATGCAACTCACGGGGCGGCACCCCGACGTGTACTTCGAGGCTGCCGCCGTCATTGTGACGCTGATCCTCGTCGGGCGGGTGCTCGAAGAACGGGCCAAGGGGAAGACGGGCGCGGCCATCCGTCGCCTGATGAACCTGCAGCCGCCCACGGCGCGTGTCCTTCGAGAGGAGAGCGAGGTCGAGGTGCCGGTCGCCGAGGTGTCGGTCGGCGACCTGGTCGTGGTCCGGCCGGGCGAGCGCGTCCCGCTTGATGGCCTCGTGACCGAGGGCGCCTCAGCAGTGGACGAGAGCATGATTACGGGCGAGCCGCTGCCGGTCGAGAAACGGCCGGGCGAGGCCGTGACGGGCGGGACGGTCAACCGTACGGGTGCCTTCACCTTCCGTGTCAGCCGGACGGGCCGCAGCACGACGCTCGCCCAGATCGTCCGCCTCGTGCGCGAGGCCCAGGGCAGCAAGGCGCCCATCCAACGCCTCGCTGATACCGTCGCGGGCATCTTCGTGCCGACGGTGCTCCTGATCGCCATTGCCACGTTCGTCGTCTGGTTCGACTTCGGGCCGGAGCCGCGCTTGGCCTTTGCGTTGCTCACGTTCGTCAGTGTGCTCATCATCGCGTGTCCGTGCGCGCTCGGCCTCGCCACGCCTACCGCGCTCGTCGTGGCGACGGGCCGGGCCGCTGAGCATGGCATCTTGCTCAAGGGCGGCGAGGCGGTCGAGCGCATCCGCAGCGTAGACGTGGTGGTTCTCGACAAAACAGGGACGCTCACCGAGGGCACCCCGCGCCTGACCGACGTGGTGCCCGTAAATGGATGGGCCGAGTCCGATCTGCTCGCGCTGGCTGCCGCCGCCGAGGCCCGCAGCGAGCACCCTATCGCCGACGCCATCGTCGAAGAGGCCGAGGTGCGCAGGCTCACGCTGCTGCCCGTCGAAGCCTTCCAGTCGGAGACCGGGTTGGGCATCGAAGCCACGGTCGATGGCCGTGCCGTGCTCATCGGCAACCGCGCGTTTCTGGATGAGCGAGGCCTGGACCAAGCGCCGCTGGATGCACCGGAAGTCGCCTTGGCTGAGTCCGGCAAGACGGTCGTGCGCGTGGCCGTGGATGGGCAAGCGGCCGGGCTCCTTGCGGTGGCCGACACGATTCGCGAGACCTCGGCCGATGCCGTGCGCGAACTCCAAGCGCTCGGCATCGAGGTGGTCATGGTGACCGGCGATGCCGAAGCGCCCGCCCGCGCGGTGGCGCAGCAGGTCGGCATCACCACGGTCGAAGCAAACGTGAGGCCTGCGGACAAAGCAGCGGTCGTACGGCGCTACCAGGCTGAGGGCCGCGTCGTCGCGCACGTGGGCGACGGCATCAACGACGCCCCCGCGCTCGCGGCGGCCGATGTGGGTGTCGCCCTCGCCTCCGGCACCGACATCGCGATGGAGGCCGCCGATGTGACGCTGATGCGTCCGAGCCTCCTCGCGGTGGCGAACGCCTTCCGCCTGTCGAGCCGCACGATGCGGACTATCAAGCAAAATCTGTTCTTCGCGTTCGTCTACAACGTGATCGGCATCCCCGTCGCCGCCGGGTTGCTCTACCCGGTGGCGGGCGTGCTGCTCTCGCCGATGGTGGCCTCAGCCGCGATGGCGCTCTCGTCCGTCTCCGTCGTCACCAACAGCCTGCGGCTGCGTGCGGTGCGGGTTGGGGAGGAGCACGCGGCATGACGGCGGACATGGCAACGATCACATGCCTGCACTGCGGGACGGCGACGGTCGCGACGATGCCCACCGACGCGTGTCAGTTTTTCTGGGACTGCCCTGCGTGCGGCATGGTGCTCCGGCCCAAAGACGGCGACTGCTGCGTCTTCTGCTCCTACGCCGACCGCCCCTGCCCGCCGGTTCAAAACGGTTCAAGGTGCTGCACCCCCCGCTGATGGATCTCACCGCCTGGATCGTGACGCTCGTCGGACTCGCCCTGATGGGCTGGGTCGTGTGGTACTTCTGGCTGTGGACGGAAGACTAGGAAACGGCAGGCCATTGCTGCAGAGGAACGACCTCGTAGGTTTCAGGTCTGGCTGAAAATCGCGCCGGGCGCCCCGTCTGGCACGGGCTTTGGTTAACTTGCGGACCCTTTGGTTTTGCATCGCCCCCCGATGAAGTTCTGCGTCTGCATCAAGCAGGTCCCCGACGTTACAGCCCCCATCCAGATCCGCGACGGCGAGCTGGCCATGGACGCGGGCCGCGTGGTTCTCAACGCCTACGACGCCTCGGCCGTCGAAGAGGCGCTCGTGCTCACCGAGCAGCACGGTGGTGAGGTCGAGGTCATTCTGATTGGCCCCGACCGCGCTACGGAAACGATCCGCAAGGCGCTCGCCATGGGCGCCGCGAAGGGCACGCACCTCGTCGTGGCGGAGGACGCGGAACTCGACTCGGCTTCGGTCTCTAAGCTCCTCGCCGACTTCTTTCAAGATGCCGGCGCGGACGTGATCCTAACCGGCAAGCAGGCGCAGGACACCGACGCCGGGCTGGGCGGCGCGATGCTCGCCGAGCGCCTCGGCCTGCCCTACGCCACCAACGCGGTCGGCCTGGCGCAGGAAGGGGAGACCCTCGTCGTGACGCGGCAGGGCGACACCGGCCAGGAGATCATCGCGCTCCCCACGCCGTGTCTGGTGACGTGCTCGAACGACATGAACGACCCGCGCATCCCCAGCCTGAAGGGCGTGATGGGCGCCAAGCGCAAGCCCATCGACTCGCGCCCGGTGGTGGACATTCCAGCAGCGCGGGTGCGCACGCTCCGTTACGAGCCCTTGCCCACGCGCGAGCCCGGCCGCGTCCTCGAGGGCGAGCCGCACGAGCAGGCCGCTGAAGTGGTTCACCTGCTGGAAACCGAAGCCAGCGTGTTGTAAAGCCGCGCCCCGAGTCCACGCGTCGCCCCTGTCTCTGATTCTTTCCCCATGTCTACGATCCTCTCGTTCATTGCCATCCAGAATGGGAAGCCGACGCGCTCCTCGTTCGAAGGGCTCTCGCGGGCCCGGCACCTTGCCGCGCAGCACGGGCACACGCTTGCCGCGGTTGTTCTCGCCCCGGATGCGTCCGCCTTCACCGATGAGATCGCGCGCTACGGCGCGCAGACGATCTACACGGTCAGCGATCCGATCTTTGCCCAGCACATGAATGCCCCGGTGGTGCGGGCCCTGGAAGCGGTCATCGCCCAGGTGCAGCCCGCCCTCGTGGTCTTCCCGTCGTCGGAAGGCGTGAAGGACGTGCTCGGGGCACTCGCGGTGCGGACCCATGCGGCCGTCTTGCCCGACGTGGCGAGCTTCGATCTCGCCGATGGGGGGGTAGAAGCCACGCGTCCTGTGATGGCGTCCAAGTTTTATGCGCGCGTACGGGCTGAGGGCGAGCCAGTCCTCGTATCCGTGCGCTCCGGCTCGTACGAAGCGACGGAGTCGCCCGCTGACGCCACGGTGGAAGCGCTCCCCTTCTCGTTCGACGAGAGCAGCCTGAAGCAGACCCTCCGCGAAGTCGTCGGGGCTGCGACGGGCGGCATCGACCTCGCCGATGCACGCGTGGTCATCTCGGCCGGGCGCGGCGTCAAGGACGAGGCCGGCCAGCACCTCGTGCAGGAGTTGGCCGATGTGCTCGGTGCCGCCATCGGCGCCTCGCGCGCCGTCGTCGAAAACGGCATGTTTCCCGCCACTGCGCAGATCGGGCAGACCGGCAAGGTCGTCTCGCCGGACCTCTACATTGGCGTTGGCATCTCGGGTGCGATCCAGCACGTCGCGGGCATGGTCAACAGCCGCGTGATCGTCGCCATCAACACCAACCCCGACGCGCCCATCTTCGAGGTGGCCACCTATGGCATCGTCGGTGATCTCTATACGGTGCTTCCGCTGCTGATCGAGGAGTTGAAGAAAGCCAAGGCCGTCGCCGCATGATCCGCCATGAATGAGTCATTGTGCATGATCTGGATCCCCGTGTTCGCGAGGATGACTCAAGAAGCGGAGTGACCTGAACGCATGGACGAACGGTTCGACTGCATCATCGTCGGCGGTGGCATCGCGGGACTCGCGGCGGCCATGACGCTCGCCCGCGCCGACGCGCGCTTCCTGCTCATCGAACGCGGCGAGTGGAGCGGCTCCAAAAACGTCTCGGGCGGCGTGCTGTGGGGACGTGACCTCGCCCAACTCGTACCCGACTACTGGACCGATCCTGAGGCGGGCTTTGAGCGCTACGTGAACCATCGGCGGCTCACGTTCATGGACGACGGTGCGGCCTTTTCGCTCGACTTCAAGTCGGACCATTTCAACGAGCCGCCGTACACGGGCCTGACCGTGCTCCGCGCGCGCTTCGACGCGTGGCTGGCAGGCAAATTGCAGGAGGCCATCGACCAGAGCGCTGCGGCGGAGGACTCGTTTCTCGCCACGGATATCCTCGTCGAAGAGGTGATCAAAGAGGACGGCCGTGTCGTCGGGATTCGCGCGGGCGAGGAGACCTTTCACGCCGAGTGTGTGATCCTTGCCGAGGGTGTCAACAACCTGCTCACGCGACAGGTCGGGTTGCAGGACGCCTATGTCCCGGCCGACCACATGGCCGTCGCCGTCAAGGAGGTGATTCAGTTCGACCGAACCGTGCTCGAAGACCGCTTCCAACTCTCTGAAGGCAGCGGGATGTCGAACGAGTTCGTCGGCTACGCGTCAGGCGGTGTGGAGGGCGGCGGGTTTCTGTACACCAATGCCGAGTCGGTGTCGGTGGGCCTCGTCCTCGGCATGGCCGACCTGCGCGACAAGAAGCTCAAGCCGTACGACCTCCTCAACGACTTCAAGACGCACCCCGTTATCGCTGATCAACTGCGTGGCGGCGAGGTGCTCGAGTACAGCGCCAAGGCCGTCTCCGTCGGCGACATGCGCGTGATGCCGCGCGAGGTCTATGCAGATGGCGTAATGCTGGCCGGTGAAGCCGCCAACCTCGTCCTCAACGCAGGCCGGGCCATTCAGGGCATGGACTACGCGATGCGCTCGGGCATGCTCGCGGCTGAGACCGTTGTCGAGGCGAAGAAGGCGGGCGACTTCAGCAGTGCGATGCTACAGCACTACCGCGCGGCGCTCGAAAACAGCTACGTCATGCAGGACCTGCGCGGGTTCCAGCAGGCCGTCCATGTCTTGCACAGTCCGCAGATGTTCGAGCAGGTCCCCCGTATGGTCTGCGACTTCGGTCGCGCGTTCTTCACCATCGACAACAAGCCGACCAAGAAGGCGTACCAG
>JABDIZ010000257.1 GCA_013003465.1 Rhodothermaceae bacterium | reverse complement strand
GTCCAGACGCCCGTGCCGATGAGTCCCTGCACCTCGTTCGAGTCGACGACGCAGCGCATCGTCTTGAGAATGGTCACCGCGTTGCCCGCCTCGGTCTCGGCCATGAGCTCGGCGAACCCGACTGTGGTGGGCGTAGCAACGAGCCCTTCGATGGACAGCGCCCACTCGGCCTGCGCGATCTGCGGCTGCATCCAGTTGGCGATCGAGATCTCAGCGCCGTTTCGGACATAGAAGTTGTCGGCTGGCGTCAGGAACGGAACGGCCTCTCCCTCTACGAGCGGCGTAACGAGCGTGCTGTCGCACGCCGCCATCGGCGTCAGCACCACGACGCCCAGGGCGCCGACGGCCTGCCGCACGAACTGCCGACGGGAAAGCAGAGCGGGCATCATAATGTGGTGTCGAGGCCGATGAAGAGATCGACGGAGCGGATGGTGTTGCGCCCCCACGGCGTCACAAAGGCCTGCACGCTGAGCCCCGCGTTGTCCTCGGGCAGGTGGAGGCGCAGGCCGCCGCCCACCTTGATTGCGCGCTGCCGCGTGGGAAAGGGGTTGTTAACCGAGAAGGCCATCTCGGGGGCGCGCACCGACCAGACGCCGCGCGCCAGCCCCTGCACGAGCACACGCCCGGCGATGGTGGCGCCGATCTCGGCCGAGGCCGTCAGTTCGTCCTCGTAGTCCGGCTGCTCATCGGCGAAGCAGTCGAAGTCCACTTCGTTCTGGCAGGGCACGGCCTGCGAGAGCACATAGATGGCCGAGCGGTGCCGGTAGCCCGCCGACAGTTGGGCATAGACGGGCGCCGGATAGAAGCTGCGTCCGTAGGCGAGCAGCACCTCGGCGTCCACCTGTCCGGCGCCCGCGCTCGGCGTGCGGTTGCGCGTGTAGCCCGTTGGCAGCGTGAAGGCGACGGTGGCTGCCAACGCATCGGCGTCACTCATCCAACCCAGGAGCGGCTTCAGACCCACGCGAGCGGCGAGCGTCGCCGAGCCGAGTCCGTAGGTCCGGTAGCGAAAGGCCGCGTCACGGACGAACACACGGCGGAAGGGGATCGCCCCAACGAGCGTGATCTGGCGCGTGAGGCCGAACTCGGCGTAGGCGTACACGCTGCGGTCGAAGAAGGCATCGTCGTTCACGCCTTCGGCATAGGCGCGGCGGCGACCGTCAAAACTGAACTGTTCGGAGGCAGTGGCCGTGCCGTAGGCGAGTTTGAGGTACCCGTGCCCGGCCTGCTGCGGCCACGCCTGCGCGAGGGCGGGCATGCCGTGGCCCAGTGCAGCCAGGAGTCCAAGAAGCAGTACGACCCGTCGCATCGCGCCGGTGTTCGAGATTAGTTGTTATCCCAAGTAGTTGAGCATCGGCCCCAGTATACAAGGGATCGGCGGGGCTGCCAACGCCTTAACCGGGGCAGTCTCGGATGCCTGGCGCACGATCTGCGCACCCGCTCAGAACCTGCACACCTGCTAGAAGTGTCGCTCGACCCCGACAAACCATTCCGTGGCTTTGAGCGCATTCTGCGCGTGGGCACCCACAAACACCTGCACACCAAGACCAATCCCTGCCGGACCGCGCACCGTGACCCCGGCCCCGACGCGCACGAACCGCCGCCGGGGGAAGGCCTCGGGCTGCACGACCACCTCGGCTTGCGGCGCCGTGGCCGACCACACGGCGTCAATGAGTGCCTGGAACTCGATAAAGTCGAGCGCGACGCCCGCTTCGCCGGAGAACAGAAACTCATCGCCGAAGTCGCGGCGCACCTCGTCGTCGGTGAGACAGGCGTGGGCCTCGTCGTCTACTCCGTTCTCGCAGGTGGTTGCCGTTGAGAGACCGAATCCGGCTGTGCGCACGCGGAAACCGGCGCCCGCCTGCACGTAGCCTGGGAATGGCCAAAGGCTGCGCCCGACGTTCAGCATCGCCTCTAGATCTGCCTGCCCCGGCCCCACAGCAGGCCGGTAGTTGCGCGTGTACCCGAGCGGCAATCCAGCCGCCACGTTGAGCGCCATCACCGCCGGGCCGTCGTTGAGACCAAGGATGCTACCGAGGTCGTAGCGCAGACCGAGGCGAGCATCGCCCCAGGCGTACGAGCGGCGCTCGAACGTTGGTGTGAACGTCGGATCGGTAACCGTGACGCGTTTGTAGGGCAGCATGCCCGACACCGTGAGGCGGTCGGTCAGGCCCAGTTCGGTGTAGAGATACGTGCTGCGGTCGCGGACGCCGCCGCCGGTATCCTGGTCGTAGGGCAGCACCGTGCCGTCGCTGTCGTAGCGCTCGTCGGCCGAGGCGAAGCCCTGGATGATGCGGACGTAGACACGCCCCGCCTCCTGCGTCCACGCTTGCGCAACAGCAGAAAGCGGCAAGATGCTGAGTAGCAGGAGTCCAGCGACGCGCAGCCCAGACATGCTCAGTTGGCCCGGTTCACCGTCCAGTCGTAGCCGAACTGGACATCGGCGTTGGCTTCCACGAAGGCACGCAACGCCGCCGCATCGCGGCCGTCGAGGATGGGTTGAATGGTGGCAAAGTCGGGGCGCGAGGGGCTCATCGCGGCGAGGAAGTAATCACCCGTCGGCATCCCCGAGGCGTCGAAGTCGGCGCCGAACCAATCGAGGAGGCTGGAGAGGGTGACGGCGCTGCCGTCCACAGCAGCGAGGCGGTCGTCGTTGGCAAAGTCGGCGAGGGCCGCGTCGAGTTGGGCGTCCACGCGAGCAGGCGTGAAGGCTTCTCGTCGCAGCTTCGGACATGACAGGGCCGCGCAGTTCAGGCCCACGTGAATGCGCGGATCGAGTGCGCTCGGCCGGAGTGCTTGCAAGCCTTCGGGAAGCACGAGCCCATCCACCACGTCCTCGAAGCGCAGCACACCGTTCTCCAGTTGGTTGAGCGTCATGTTGAAGCCCGCCACGCGGAACGGCGTCTGAAAAAAGGCCTCGAAGCGGTTGTCGGCGGCGATGTTCGTGACCGCGGGTGCGCCGAGGATGTTGTCGAGCATCCAGACGTTGTAGGCGTTCAGGAAGAAGGCCAGCTTCTGCGCATCGGTCGCGAGCGTCACCGGATTGCGCTGCGCGACGGCGGCCTTGACGCTGTCAAACTCGGCCTGGAGGTCGGCCGCGAGGCGGTCGTAGTCTACCAGTCCGTCGGTGGTGACCACGGCCGTGAGGATGCGCGTGAGCGTGGCCTCGTAGTCGGCGGCAGGCGCAGCGGGCGAAGCCTCAGGCGCAGGCCCGGCGTCGGGCGCGACGGTGCAGGCGGCCACCAACACGGAACACAGGAGAATGAAGGCAGGCATCGGGCGCATGGGGCTACGAAAAACGGCGCCGCCGGGGCTTCCGACGACGCCGAAGTCTACACCGATCCAGCACGCAAAGACTCACAATCCGATTACTGCGTGCCCGCCGTCGTCTCCCTCGGCGCGAGCGACCCGCGCACGCGCAGCGACTTGCTAGGCTGTAATTCGTCGGTCGTGGCGAGCACGATCGCCACGTCGAACGTGCCATCGGGACGCGCCACCGTGGCGGCGCGTGGGATCAGCACCTCAATGTTCACCACCTCGCCTGCGAAGATGGGGCGCGTCGTCGGCGCCGTCACACTCACGCCATCGACGAATGTGCGAACCTCTTCGATGCGCAATGGCCGAGTGCTCGTGTTCTGCATCTTGAACGTGTGCGCAATCTCCGACTCAGGCGCCACGGCCTCGATGGCGTACGACTCCGTGTCGAACTGCACGCCGCCCTGCGTCACACCGTTTTGGATCGTGGCAGGCGTGACCATGCCCGTGATGCGGAGCGTCGTCAGGCGGGGCTCGGCACCCTCGGCCTCAACGGCGATGGATTTCCGAAAGTCACCCGGCCGCCCCTGCGAGTTGTACGCAACGACGATCTCGCCCTGTGTCCCTGGCGCGACGGGGTCGGTCGTGTACTCGGGCGTGGTGCAGCCGCACGACGGCCGCACGGCCGCGAGCCGCACCGGCTGATCGCCCGTGTTGGTGAAGACGAACGTGTGCGTCGGCGTCTCGCCCTCCGCCATGGCGCCGAAGTCGTGTTCGAGCGTGTCGAAGGTGAGCACGCCCTGCGCCTGCGCACGCGTGATGGCGAGCGTCAGCGCAAAGAAGACCAGCAGATAGAAGAAGCGCATGGGGGAGGCGGATGGTTCGCGTTAGTAGCTCAGGATCTCGCGGGCGGCATCGAGGATGTCCTCGTCCTGTGGGAGCGCCACCTTCTCGAGTGGGTCAGCGTACGGCGTCGGGTTGAAGGTCCCAGCGACGCGCTTAACGGGCGCGTCGAGATACTCGAACGTCGCGTCGGCAACCTGCGCGGCGATCTCGGCGCCGAAGCCCATGAACTCGTGGTCCTCGTAGGCCACGAGCACGCGGTTGGTCTTGCGGACGGAGTCGAGGATCGTCTCGCTGTCGAGCGGCAGGATCGAGCGGATGTCGATCACCTCGACCGAGACGCCTTCCTTCTCCAGTGCCTTCGCAGCGTTCATCGCCTTATAGACGATGGCCCCCCACGTCACGATGGTCAGATCAGTGCCTTCGCGGACGGTGCGTGCTTTCCCAAACGGGACGAGGTATTCGTCGTGCGGCTCAGGGCTGCGCGCCGGCCCCTGCCGATAGAGCGCCTTGTGCTCCAGGAAGAGCACCGGATCGTGGCTGCGAATGGCGGTCTTGAGGAGGCCCTTGGCATCGGCCGCCGTGCTCGGCATGACGATCTTGAAGCCCGGCATGTGGCCGAAGATGGCTTCGATGTTCTGGCTGTGGCAGAGGCCGCCGTGAATGTAGCCGCCCGTGGGCACGCGGACCACCATGGGGCAGGCCCACGCGCCATTCGAGCGGTAGCGGAACGACGACACCTGATTGCGGAGCTGCTGCATCCCCGGCCAGATGTAGTCGGCGAACTGGATCTCAACGACGGGCTTGTAGCCGGCCGCGGCCAAGCCGACGGCCGAGCCGATGATGGAGTGCTCTGCGAGCGGCGAGTTGAAGCAGCGATCCGCGCCGTGCTTGGCCGTGAGGCCGCGCGTGGCCGTGAAGACCCCGCCCTTGCCGCCGCCCACGTCCTCGCCATAGACCAACACACGCTCGTTGCGCGCCAACTCCTCGTCGAGGGCATGATTGATAGCATCGACCATCACGACGAGGTCGCCGGTCTCGCCCTCCTTTTCGTACTCGTTCTCATCCGGGCCTTCGTAGGTGACGTGCGTCGTCGCCTGGGCTGGATCGGGATCGGGCTGCTTCTCGACCGCCTTGGCGAGGGCGTCGATCTCCTGCGAGACCTCGGCGCGCATCGCCTCCACCTCGTCCTCGGTCATCACGTCTGCCTCTACGAGCCGGGCGGCGAGCTTGGCGATGGGATCGCGCAGTTCCATCGCCGCGATGTCGTCGGCCTCGCGGTACTTCTTGTGATCGTCGGAGGATGAGTGGGGGAGGAGGCGCTCCACATCGGCGAGGAGCGCCACCGGCCCGTTGCCTGCACGGACGTGATCGACGGCCGCCTTGCCCACGGCGAACGCCGTGAAGAAGTCGGTGCCGTCGTAACGGGCGCGGGTGAGGCCGGGGTAGCCGCCGAGCATGGGGTAGATGGACCCGCCCGCCGTCTGCTCGGCGACGGGGACCGAGATGGCGTAGCCGTTGTCCTGAATGTGGAACAGCGCCGGGACCTGCGCCCGAGCGGCCCAGTTGAGGGCCTCGTGGAAGGCGCCCTGGCTCGTCGCCCCTTCGCCACCGGAGATGTAGGTGACCTGATCCGTGCCCTCGCGCTGCGACGCGAGTGCGAAGCCGACACCGGGCATCCACTGCGCACCGACCGACGACGAGGTCGTCATGATGTTGAGGTCGCGGTGGCCGAAGTGCTCAGGCATCTGACGCCCTCCCCCGTTGGGGTCGCCTGCCTTAGCAAAGTGGGCCTGCAGCGTGTTCTCGGGCGTGAAGCCGACGGAGAGCGCCATCGCGAGATCGCGGTAATAGAAGCAGAACCAGTCGTGTCCCCCCTTGAGGTGGAAGCCGAGGCCCACTTGCGCCGCCTCGTGGCCCGACGCGCCGATGTGAAAGAAGCCCTTGCCCTGCTTGAGCAGTGTGAGCATCTTTTCGTCGAGCCGCCGCGAGATCATCATGGTGCGCAGCGCGGCCTTGAGCACGGCCGAGTCAAAATCCTCCGGGCCGAGCGGCGTGACGTCGAGGTCCCCCTCGTAGTCGGCGAGGCTGCTCGCTTCGGGTACGGACGCCGGAGCTGTGGCGCCGTCGCCTGCATCTTCGGGGCTAATGAGGTCGTGCGTGGTGAAGTGGCCGTGCTCATCACGGGCCTTGTTTTCCGTCGATTCAGACTGCATCGGGACCATCGAAGGTGAGACGCTCAAGGGCGAGGCGGCGCGGGAACGAAGATGGGATAGAGGCGAACAACACCGGGGACCCTGCCGCGTGGCGTTCAATATAAACCGCCACCTCGCGTTCCGGCCGTCCAGATCCGTCGAAGCCTGTGCCCTCCGCTCTCCCATCGGACACCCCTGCCTCCGGGGGCAGGCACCTGCGGCAGCGTCTCCGCTAACTCGGCCTGGCGGACCTCCTCCTCTTCTTCATCAAAGGGCTCCCCCTGTTTTCTGGGTCGCATGTTGCTGGTCACGGCGGGCCTGAGTTGCTGAGCAATGGAGCCGCTGTGCGCTCGGCCTTGCATCTCAAGATGTTGCATTAAAACGCTGATACCTTGCGCTCGTGTTGTTTTTCCTGCATCTTGAAGGGCTCCGTAGGCGCTTCTCTCTTCATCCCGTTTCCATCCCCACGTTTCATGGCTATCGCTTTTCGCCGCCTCGCGCCTCTCGCGCTGGTGCTCCTGCTGCTGGCTCCCGCCGTGCAGGCGCAAGAGGCCAGCACGGCACGCGTGCTCCGCACCTGGGTTGACGACGTCAAACTCGACGACGGCACTTCCGCTCGCTGGACCTTCACCATCACGTACGATGCCGAGGCCGGGCTCTACACGCGCACCGTCCGCGACGAAGCAGGCGCCGTGTTGGAAGAGACCACTACCCTGCACTCTCTCGCCAGCCCGACGAATGGAGAGATTGAAGAGGCCCGGGCCATCATCCTGGCTCACCCAACCCTTCGGGAGTTGTACGACGGAGCCAAGCGCCCCGTGCTCGAAGGCGGTTTCGAACTCGTCCGAGAGGAAGGCCATGCCTGCGGCCCCGGCTCCCGCTGCCTCCAGTTCGACCTGTACGACGTGGACGACGAGGCCCGGCGCGTCGACCGCCTCCGCTATGTGGTCGTGGACCTCCGTACCGGCGAACTCGTCTCGGCCGACTTCGATGCGTCACGCAACAGCAACGAAACGCGCTTCAACCGCGACCGCCGCACCGACCGCTAATCCTGCCCCATGCTATCCGCTACATCTATGCGCACGCTCTCTACATTCTGCCTGCTCGCGGTGCTGGGGCTCGGCCTGACGGCCGCACCGGTCCACGCGCAGAGCTACGACGCCACGGTGAACTGTGGCGCTACCCCGACCGCCCACATCGACTGGCCCTCCGCCAACCCCGTCTGGTCCTTCGATATCGTTCGCCCTTCCAATAGTTCCGGCGGCCGCGGCTCGGGCCTCGAAGTCCGAGATGTGTACTACAACGGGCGCCTCGTCCTCAAGCGCGGCCACGTCCCGATCCTGAACGTCGAGTACGACGCAGGGGGGTGCGGCTGCTACCGCGACTGGAGCTACCAGGAAGTCGGCTTCGCCACCGATGGAATCCGCGCGGGCAGTGAATCCTGCTTCGCGGATGCTACCGCAGGTGCTGTGCAGACTACGTGTGACACCAACATGGCGGGCGGCTCGGGCGGTGACCCTGGCAGCTTCAACGGCGTCTCTGTAGAAGACTTCGGATCCGAACTCGTCGTGACGGCCAACATGACGGCCGGGTGGTACCGCTACCGGATGAAGTGGCACTTCTACGACGACGGCCGGATCTGGCCCGAGTATTCCTTCTCGGCTGAATCGGCCGTCTGTACGAACGCAGCGCACCGCCACCACGCGTACTGGCGCCTCGACTTCGACGTGGACGGCGCTGACGGCGACAGTGTCACTGAGGTCAACCCGGCGGCGGGCACCAACCTTCTCTTGACGACAGAAACCGATCGGACGTGGGGCGACCCGGCCGATGGCGTCTACTGGGAGATCACCGACTCCGCCTCGAACCTAGGCTATCAGCTCGTGCCCAGCACCGAAGATCTGCAGCTCCCCATCGATGACTTCTCGCAGCTCGATGCCGCCGTGGTGCGGTATCAGCCTGGTGAACTCGATGACGGCGCCAACGCGCTCGGCGAATGCCCGATTCAGATGGAAACCGGCTACAACGGGACCACACCGCTGATCAATGGGGAGAATGTGGAGAACGAAGACGTCGTCTTCTGGTACCGCTCCGCCGCCCTCCACACAGCAGGCAACCCGTGGGAGTGTGACATCGTCGGGCCGATGATCACCCCGTTTACGTCGGTCTCCAACGAACCGGGCAGCCCGGAGGAGGCGATGCCGGACGGCTACGTCCTCGACCGTGCCTATCCGAACCCGTTCAACCCGGCCACCACGGTTCGCTTCAAGGTGGCCGACGCGCAACAGGTCACGCTCGCGCTCTACGACGCGCTGGGCCGTCGCGTGGCGACGCTGTACGAGGGGTTCGCTGAGGCCGACCGCTACGAAACCGTGCAGGTGAATGGCTCAGATCTCCCGAGCGGTACCTACACCGTGCGCCTCAATGGCGAGTCCATTAGCGGCAGCACGCGCATCGTGCTCGTTAAGTAAGCTGCGTTGGGGCTGGTCCGATGACCGCGCCCGGCTCTCGCCTGAGAGCCGGGCGCGGTCTATTTTCGGGCTTTCGTGTTTGCTAGCCCCTCCATGTCCGACCGCCCCGAGCACCCCCTCATCCCCGACGACAGCGAACCGCTGCACCCCGACGAGTCCCGTGCCCCGTCGGAGGTCAACTCGCCCGAGGAGTTCCCCGAGCCGCCCGGCGAGAAGCCACCGGGGCACACCCCGCACGAAGCCACCCCACGTGGCGATGCGGACGCAGGCTGGTTTGGACGCTTTCTGAAGGCGACCGAGCGGATGGGAAACCTTCTGCCCCACCCCGTCACACTCTTCGCCCTCTTCGCGCTCGCGGTCGTGGTCATCAGCGGGATTGCGGGCTGGCTTGACCTCGCTGTGGCTGATCCGCGCCCGGAAGGCTCCTCCGGCCGCGCTGACGACGGGATGATCCGCGCTGTCTCGCTGATGACGGCCGACGGCATCCAGCGGATTCTGACGGGCCTCGTGACCAACTTCACAGGCTTTGCGCCGCTGGGCGTCGTGCTTGTAGCGCTGCTCGGCGTGGGCGTGGCCGAATACTCCGGCCTGCTGACCACAACGGTGCGCCTCGTTGTCCTCAAGGCCCCGAAGAACCTGACCACGATGGCCATCGTGTTCGCGGGGGTGCTCTCGAACACCGCCTCGGAGATGGGCTACGTCGTCCTCGTGCCCCTGGCGGCCGTCATCTTCCACGCCCTCGGGCGCAACCCGCTCGTCGGCCTCGCGGCGGCATTTGCAGGGGTCTCGGGCGGCTACTCGGCCAACCTCCTCCTCGGCACCATCGACCCGCTCCTAGCCGGGCTCACCGAAGAGGCCGCCCAGATCATCGACCCCGCCTACGCGGTGAATGCGGCGTGCAACTACTACTTCATGTTCGTGAGCACGTTCATGATTACCGGCCTGGGCACGTGGGTGACGCACCGCTACGTCGAGCCCACGCTCGGCGAGTGGAACCAGTCGTATGCCGACGATGACCTGGAGCAGAACGAAAAGATCGAGCAGCTCACGGCGCGCGAGAAGAAGGGCCTCTGGATGGCGCTCCTCTCCATCGTTGTCTTCGGTGCCATCGTGGCGCTGGGCGTCATCCCCGAAGGCGGCATCCTGCGCAACCCCGAGACAGGCGGCCTACTCCGCTCGCCGTTCCTGCGCGGCATCGTGGCCTTCATCTTCCTCTTCTTCCTGATCCCTGGCGTCGTCTACGGCGCCGTCGTGGGGACGATCAAGAACGACGAGGACGTGGTCAAGGGCATGTCGAAGGCGATGTCCACGCTCGGGCTCTACATCGTGCTCGTGTTCTTTGCGGCGCAGTTCGTGGCCTACTTCGGGTGGTCGAACCTGGGCGCGATCCTGGCCGTGGCCGGGGCCACGTTCCTCCAGGACATGAACCTGACCGGGCCGGTCCTGTTCGTCTTCTTCATCGTCCTGAGCGCGTTCATCAACCTGTTGATGGGCTCGGCGAGCGCCAAGTGGGCCGTCACGGCACCCATCTTCGTCCCGATGCTGATGCTCGTCGGGTGGTCGCCGGAGGTGATCCAACTCGCCTACCGTATCGGCGACTCCACAACGAACATCATCACGCCCATGATGAGCTACTTCGGGCTCATCCTCGCCTTCGTGGCACGCTATGACAAGCGCGCGGGCATCGGCACGGTCATCGCGATGATGCTGCCCTACACCACCTTCTTCCTCATCGGGTGGACGATCCTATTCTACGTCTGGGTGTTTCTCTTCGGCCTACCCATCGGCCCGGAAGCGCCTGTTACCTACACGCCATAGAGGCTCTGGGCAAGCTCCTCGTTCTGATTCGGAGGCCAGGGCCGTATGCCAAACGCCGACACCCCTATGC